>NZ_OZ060411.1 GCF_964059115.1 Buchnera aphidicola (Pemphigus immunis) | reverse complement strand
TAAATAAAAGCATATTGATAGTATCAGATAAATTCTTTATTTTTTAATTATATTATTATTATAACATGTTTATTTTATAGCCCAATTTAAAGTTTGATTGAGAAGTTTTGTCCCTTGAGGTGTTAAAATTGATTCAGGATGGAACTGAAATCCACAAATACGTTCACAATCATTTCTTATTGCCATAATAATTTTATTAAAAGATGCGTTTACAATAAATTTTTCTGGTACTCTTTTGCAAATTAAAGAATGATATCTTGCTACCGGAAATGGATTATCTATATTTAAAAACATTTTTTTATTATCGTGATTAATCATAGAAACTTTACCGTGTAATATTTTTTTTGCGTATCCAATTTCTCCTCCATAAACTTGAACAATTGCTTGATGTCCTAAACAAATTCCAATTATAGGTATTTTCCCTTTAAGTATTTTTAATAATTTTAACATGCATCCTGCCTCTTCTGGCTTTCCAGGTCCAGGAGATAATATTAATATAGGATTATTTATTTTCAAAAGAGCATTAATGATTGTTGATGTAGAAACATAATTACGATATATAATAACTTTATGTTGGCTGATTCGTAATTGATCAACTAAATTATAAGTAAATGAATCGATATTATCTAAAAGAAGTAAATTAGCCATTAAACGACCTCTCTGGAGCTATGGGCATAAATTATTGCCTGGATTACTGCTTGAGCTTTATTTCGGCTCTCATTAGCCTCTTCTTGCGGTACAGAGTCTAATACTATACCTGCTCCTGCTTGTACTGTTGCTAAATTATTTTCTACATAAGCGGAACGTATAATAATACATGTATCGAAATTTTTAGATTCTGTAAAATATCCTATGGATCCCCCATAACTTCCTCTTCTTTCTTTTTCAAATTTTGAAATTAATTCCATAGCTTTAATTTTAGGAGCTCCAGTTAAAGTTCCCATATTCATGCAAGCACAATAAGCATGAAAAATATCTAAATTAGATTTTAAATATCCAACTATTTTGGAAACTAAATGCATAACACATGAGTAACGATCAACTTTTGTTAAACTAGCAACATAACGGCTACCTGGTTCACATATTCGTGCTAAATCATTACGGGCTAAATCTACTAACATTAAATGTTCTGATAGTTCTTTTTCATTCATTCTCATTTCTAATTCTATTTTACTATCTAAATCTAAATCTATTGATCCATTTTCTTTTTTTCCTCTAGGTCTTGTTCCAGCAATTGGATAAATTTCAATTTTTTTACTTTTAGAGTCATATTTTAATGAACTTTCAGGTGATGCTCCAAATAAGGTGAAATCTGAATCTTGCATAAAAAACATATATGGACTTGGATTGCTTTCTTTTAATCTTTGGTAAGCTGATAATGAGTTAACACAAGGTAAATAAAATTTTCTAGAAGGAACTACTTGAAATATGTCTCCTTGCTTAATCGATTTCTTCATTTTTTTTATAATTTTTATGTACTCTTTATCGGTTAAATTACATTTTAAGGAAATTTGATCAATTTTTTTATGTTCTATTATTGGTAAATTTCGAGTTAATTTGATTTTTATTTCTTGTAAATTTTTTTTTAATCGATTTTTTTCTGAAGATTTTCCATTAAACAAACTACTTTGTATAATACAATTTTTCTTTTGATGATCTAAACTCAATAACGTTTCAGCTAAATAAAAACATAGATCTGGACATTTTTGATTTCTTTTTAAAATAGGTAACTTTTCAAAATTATTAACAAGATCATATGAAAAAAGACCTCCAAAAAACATTGATTTTGTTAAATTTTTTGGTATTTTCATTGTTTTTAATAATAATCTAAAAGTATCAAATATAGATATAGATCTTAATTTTTTATCTTCATCTATTTCATGATTCATAAATGGAAATATTAATCTTCGGCTATTTTCTAATGAAATGTTTTTAACAGTATGAGGTAACAGTAAATCTAATTTCAATAAAAGCGATTTACCATTTTCTGTTAGTGCTTCTACTGTTACGATATTATCTAAAGAAGATATTCTTAAAGCGCTATCTATTATTATCATACTTTCTAAAGCATGTTTTTTATCTATTTCAGCTGATTCCAATAACAAAGTAAATTTTTTTTTATTACAAAGTTGATTAAAAATGGTAGTCGGATCAGATTGATAAATTCCTTCAATTTGCAATATTTCAACCTCATATCGCCTATTTTTCATTATTTTTTATTCCATAAAATTGATAATTAGAAATGTTTTATAAAAATAAATTGGAAGAATAATTCTAGAAAATTATTTTTATAAACCTAAATAATAGTTAACTCATTAACCAATAAAAAGTCAATAAAATAACATTTTTTTTTTACAGATTTTCACCAAAATCTCGCTTATATATAAGATAATTAAATATATATATATATTTATATAATAATAACTGAAGTATACATAGGAGTATATATTTAATTGTTTTAAGGGATAAGCAGCTATAAATGTTTGTTAACTATTTGATTTTAAATAACTTTTTAATAATGAACTGTGCAACATTCCCATATATTGTTGTTTAAAATTTTCTTTATTTTTTAAAAAATAAGCATTAATTGAAACAAAAATATCTTTTTATTTTTTTAATAAAATTTTTTTATTTTTTTAAATAAAAAAACGTATTTTTAAGAAATAATTATTTTTTACTTCTTAACAATACGTTTTTAAAAAAATTAGTTTTTATTTTTAAACAATATTTTTATGAAATCATATTAAATTTATTTTTAATGCTTGTTTTATAGTTTGTTGTTTTTTTTTGTTAGATCTCATTATCTGTTTCACAAAGTTTTGATGAGGGATAATGACATATTTCACATCTATAATTTTACGTCCATATTTTTTTTTATTGGACTTATACGAATTGATTACTTTTTTCTTAATAAGAATATCGAGAGCGTTTTTCATTGCTCTAATATTTTCTGAAATTCGTAAACTTAATTCTCTAGAACTACAATTTAAAAAACTGATAAGGGAAGGAGTATAAGGCGACAATTTATGAGCTTGAACCCAATAATGACTCATTCTTTTATACATATATCTAGCTAAAGGAGAACGAATTTGCATCCCTATTGTGTAATTATATTGTCGGAAGGATAAATTATTAATAGCGTTATTTACAAGAGGATTAAATTGAATATAACATATTCCTTTATTTTTATTTGTCGTTAAAAATTTTTTTGTAGTTAAACTAATTACAGGGAAAAAACTACTACTAATAAATACTTTTTTATCATTACTAATGCACTCAAGAGTCGCTCCTTGGCAAACTTGTATAGCTTCTTTAATTTCATTTAAGTTGTATCCATGTCCAACTTTAATCAGTTCTTTTTGTAATTCATAAAGAGTAAATATTACTCCTGCTTTTCCATCAATTATTTTACCTTTTCCTTCTACAGCTAATTTTCTCAAAACATCTTCTAAAATTTCTTCTCTTTGTCCTGGATAAATTAATTCAGTATTAAAGTTTGTTTTTTCAATAATGGCTGGTTTAATTTTAATTAAAAATCGTTTTCCTCTTAAATTACAGTGTCGTATTAGAATAGCATTCGATAAATTTACATTTTCTTTTTTTTGATTCCAAACATATTTTGGTATTGCATCATAAATTTCTATAGTATTTGAATACTCATCTTTTTTGAATTTTGATTGCAATATTTTAAATAAAAGCATATTGATAGTATCAGATAAATTCTTTATTTTTTAATTATATTATTATTATAACATGTTTATTTTATAGCCCAATTTAAAGTTTGATTGAGAAGTTTTGTCCCTTGAGGTGTTAAAATTGATTCAGGATGGAACTGAAATCCACAAATACGTTCACAATCATTTCTTATTGCCATAATAATTTTATTAAAAGATGCGTTTACAATAAATTTTTCTGGTACTCTTTTGCAAATTAAAGAATGATATCTTGCTACCGGAAATGGATTATTTTTTTTTGAGAGAGCATCAATGATTCTTGATGTAGCAACATAATGACGATATATAATAAATTTAAGTAGGCTGATACGTAACTGATCAACTAAATTATAAGTAAACGAATCGATATTATCTAAAAGAAGCAAATTAGCCATTAAACGAGCTCTCTGGAGCGTTTATCGAGAATTGTTGACTGGATTACTGCCTGAGCTTTATTTCGGCTCTCATTAGCCTCTTATTGCGTTACAGAGTCTAATACTAATCCTTCTCCTGCTTCTCCTGTTCCGATATTATTTATAAAGTATATTTTATAACAATTATCTGTAATAATTATTTTTTACTTCTTAACAATACGTTTTTAAAAAAATTAGTTTTTATTTTTAAACAATATTTTTATGAAATCATATTAAATTTATTTTTAATGCTTGTTTTATAGTTTGTTGTTTTTTTTT
>NZ_OZ060410.1 GCF_964059115.1 Buchnera aphidicola (Pemphigus immunis) | reverse complement strand
TAGGGAAAACTGTGGACAAAAAAAAATAGGCCTTAAAATGCACTTAAAAAATGAAAAAAAATTGTATTAATTTTGATCAATTTTTCAAAAAAAAAATAGGTCTTAAAATACACCTAAAAAATGAAAAAAATTGTATTAATTTTGATCAATTTTTTTTTTTAAAAAAAAGGGAGATTCTCTGAAAAATCAGAAAGGTTTTTGTTGAATTTTAATGGAGAGATTTTGCTATTTTTTTGAGAATATTTATTCTTTTGTCAACTATTTTTTTTAAATCTTTTAATTGTGCACCAGGTATAAAACCTTTTAAAAATTCATCACTAACTTGTCGTGAAATAAGATGTCTTAATTCATTTTCTCCTTTAACTTCTACTAATTTCTCTAACCGAGTAGCTTCTTTTTTCTTTTTCCTTATTTCTTTTCTATTACTATGATACATGTAAGATCTTTTTAACTGATCCTCTCTCAGCCTTCTAGAATAATCATATTCATTAATAGTTATTCCTTCTTCTTTAAAAATTTTATGATTATAGTTAGCCAACTTATTATTTAATTCAGTTTTCCATCTTTCAGGACAAATCCCTACTAAATCTATCAAACGTTCAGTAACAGCAATAGCTGAAGGAAAATAACGCCTAGATACTCGATCCCAGCATTGACGATAGGTAATAAATCCTAAATCGCGTAGCATAGCTAAAGCTCTTGTACCTCGAGTAACAGATTTATTTCCCGCTGCTGATATGGTAGTTAGTCCACAGTACTCTGTAAGCATAGTAGCGCTAATAGGAACTTGTTTAGATATTACATTAACATGATACAAGATAGCCCTTAACATCGCGTTTAAAGCTTTCCTACGCGATTTATATATACGTCGACACCGTTCTGGAGGTAAAGCCAAATAGAAGTGTACTTCCGCTGTTAGATCTCTATCGTGATTCCTTGTTATTGCGTCAGAAAGCACAAATGGAATTTTATGTTTGTAATGAACCGGAATTCGAAATTGAGGATTAGAATTTTTACTTCTATTAATCGCATTTACAATATTTCTTTTCATTCTTGTTAACCTTTAAATATATCGGATAATAAAAATATTTATAAAATCATTTTAATAGATAACCATATAAAAAAATATGTACTTAACCATTTCTAGTTAAGTACAAATGATTCTATTTAAAAGAATATTTTTCTCTTAGAGAATATCTTTTTATTTTTTTTCATTAATAATTTCTACTTTCCTTGGTTTTTCTTGTTCTGGTATCTCATATTCGAAATCTAAAGTTAATAAACCCAGTACAATTTTCGCTTGTTTTACTTTAATTCTATTATCTAAATTAAAACTTAAAGAAAAACTATTCCTTTTAATCCCTTTATGTAACCATTTATAATTATCTTTATTATCGATATTTTCTTTATATTTTCCAGTAATTGTTAATTTATTATTATGTACCAAAATATCTAAATCTTCTTCTTTATATCCAGCTGTATTAATTATTAATTGATAATTATTCTCGTTCTTTTGAATTAAATCATAACTAGGTATATCTGATATCGGTTTTTCACCTGTCAATCTGCTAAACATGTTATCTATTTGCTTAAATCGATCCGAAAACATATCTTCATATAGACCAGGAACTAAAGAGAAAGAATGATAAGACATAAAAATTCTCCTTACTTGAGACCTAATTAATAAAATTTTTATTACATTAACTGATACTGAATTAAATCTCTTCTATTTATTTATATAAGGATATATTCTATCTTTTCAAGATATTTTAATAATTACATAAAAAATAATCATTAGTTATGTAATTTTTTTACTAAAAATTTTTTCTTTCTATATTCTCGTTTATGTATTTTGAAGGAAAATAAAACTTTAAAATATATGATACATTTTTATTTCCAAAATTTATTTAAAAGCGAAAATTTTAAAAAAGCATTCTTTTTTAAAAATATCTTTAATTTTTTACCTAATTTCTTTCAAAAAAAAATTTTTGCTTTTTAACATTTCTTGCCTTAAAAAAATTAAAAAAAATTAATAATTAATATCAATAAAAAAGAAAATTTATTTTTTTTAATGCCTAAATATTATACAAAAAAAATAGATAAATTTAGCACAAAATAAAAATCGAATTTTGAACAAATAATGATCATATTTTTCATATTTTTTTATCTCTTTCAAAAATAGTGAAAAAAAAAAGTTATCCACAGGTAACGAGGAAGTTATTTAATTATTTATTAGTAAATTCTTAAAATAGTTTCATTGCATTTTCTATATATCTTGCATCAAATGGTAAAAACCAGTTGCACTTTT
>NZ_OZ060409.1 GCF_964059115.1 Buchnera aphidicola (Pemphigus immunis) | reverse complement strand
TTTTTTTTATACTAGCATATGAAATAAGCAGATAATTTTTTTTAAACATAAATAAAAATGAGGTATGTTTATTTATTTAAAAATATTCTTTGAATAATGTTTTAGTGCTATTTTTTTTAAACAGTAATATTGAACATTCACTTTTTTTCTTAAACCATTTAATCCCATTTCGGATAGTTCTTGTAAAGAATATCTTTCAACTATAGATTTTAGTATCTGTTGTTTGGCTATTTTTTCGTCTAAAGAGAATATTTTTTGTGCTTTTTTCTTTCTGATATTAAATATATGTTGAGATTTTCTATACTTTAAAATTGAATTTAGTCTTATTTCTTTACTTTTCCATTTTGCTTCAACTAAACTCATTGGTTTAATTCCTTTTTTGATCAGATTTTTATTTATCCACCCTAATTGTTGTTTTTTAGCATTATTTATTTTATCTTCAGAGATGCCAAATAATTTAAAGAACAATGGTGTTAAAATTATCAGTTTAGGCATGTAATTTCCTATGATTTTATCCCACATTTTATGAGATATTACAAATCCCATTGGTTCCATGAATTCAGTGATTAATCTTGAAGCACGAGAAATTGATTTATTACCATTTGCGGATATGGTGGATAAACCACATTCATCCGATAGTTGTTCTACAGAAGCTTGTACTATTTCTGAAACAACATTATAATGATATAGCATAGCATTGACCATGGCTCTCATAGCACTAGCGCGGTGTTCATTTAACCGTCTTTTCCTTTTTATAGGTACTCCTGTTTTGGGATTTTTAGGTTGAATTATGTAATTTAATTCACTTCTAGCCACATCAATTTCAGATGCTTTTTTCATTGCATAAATAATAAAAGCAGGTCTTTTTTTGTTATTTTTGGGTATTGTAAATTTTGGTGATTTGTTAAAAATATAACTTTTTCTGGATAACATATGTTTAATTAATTTTAACTTTAATAATAAAGTAAATGAATAGTTTATATAATACATAAAAAAAAATAAAATTCAACTATAAAATAAATTATTAAATTAACAACTTTTTTTTAGATAATAAAAGCTATTATTGCTTTAATTAAAAATTAAAAAATGTTCATTAGTAAAAAATAAATTTAAAAGATAAATCTTTTAAAAACTTTACAATACAGTGATAGAAAATTATTATTGTATTTATAAAAAATATTAAGATATTATTTTTGAAATTAAAATAGTTTCATTGAATTTCATTTTTTTATTTATAAATTTTTTTTAAAAGTTACAGGATCGAAAATGGAAAAAATAATTGAAAAAATAATATACGCTTCTCGTTGGTTAATGTTTCCTGTTTATGTAGGTTTATCATTTGGTTTTATATTGTTAACGGTTAAATTTTTTCAACAAATTATTTATGTTATTCCTGATATATTGATCATGTCTGAATCGGGATTAGTTTTGATTGTTCTGTCTTTAATTGATATTGCTCTAGTTGGCGGTTTGTTAGTTATGGTAATGTTTTCAGGTTATGAAAATTTTATTGCCAAAATGGAAACTAACCATGAATTGAAGAGATTAGGTTGGATGGGTACTATGGATGTTAATTCTATTAAGAACAAGGTTGCTTCATCTATAGTGGCAATTTCTTCTGTTCATCTTTTACGTTTATTTATGGAAGCAGAAAAAATATCTAATGATAAAATTATGTGGTGTATAGTTATACATTTAACTTTTGTTTTTTCTGCTTTCGGTATGGCCTATATTGACAAAATGAGTAAAAAGAAATGAAAAATTGATAAAATTTGTTATTATTTTTTTTCTTTTTTTAAATTAAAATATTCTTTATCTACCATTTTTTTTAGACCATTAGATCCAAATTCTGTTAATTCTTCAGTGGAATAACGATTTATTATAGAATAAAGTATCTTTTTTTTTGTTCTTTTTTCATCACAGGTATGATTTTTTTTTATCTTTTTATTTTTTACTTTATTTTTTATTTCTTTTGTGTTTATTATTTTTTCTTTTTTTATTCTAAAAAAAAGAAAAAATAAAGGTGTTAATATTATTTTTTTAGATATTATATTATTAATTTTATTTTTCTCTTTTTTTATTTTAATCAATCCCATTGGTTCCATGAATTCGGTAATTAATCTTGAAATACGAGAAATTGATTTTTTACCAGATTTTGAAAAAGTAGATAAACCGCATTCATCTGAAATTTGTTTTATGGGAATTTTTATGTAGTTTGAATTTATATCTAAATGGTAAATTATATATTCTATTACGGCTTTTATTGCTTGAACACGGTGTTTGTTTAAACATCTTCTTCTAGATAGAATTTTTCCGTTGATTTTATTAATGAATAAAATATTTCTATTTAAAATGTTATCTTTCTTATTTTTATCAAATATTTTTTTCATAATTTCAATTATGAATTTATAAGTTTGCTTGTGTTCTTGAGTTGGAGTAAGTTCAGAAAAAAATTATGAAAATAATTTTTTTCATAATTTAGGTTTAATTTTAATTTTTCTATATATTAACATTGAATTTTAGTATTAACCATAGCACATTATTTTTTTTAAACATAAATAAAAATGAGGTATGTTTATTTATTTATTATATAAGATTTTAAATATATATAGTAATTTTGCATCTATTTTATGTAAGAGAGCATCTAAATATTTAATAGTATGCATTTAT
>NZ_OZ060408.1:300000-597569 GCF_964059115.1 Buchnera aphidicola (Pemphigus immunis) | reverse complement strand
AAAAATAATTATCAATTAATAAAATATAAATATCAATAAACAAAAAACTTGAAATTAAAAAAAATTAAGATATAATAATTTTAAAATATATCATTTATTCATAAAAAAAATAATTAAATATCATAAAAAAAATAAAAAATATTCCATAATTGATAAACATTAAAAAATATAAAAATACTGAGAAATATTTATCTTCTATATCTGTATATATAAGAGATTTTTAATAATGCAATTTACTATTACAATAATTGGAAGATTAAACGTAGGAAAATCAACTTTATTCAATAAATTAACAAAAACTAAAGATGCACTTACAAATTATTTTCCTGGATTAACTAGAGACAGAAAATACGGTTATATTAATATAGAAAAAGAAAAAATATTACTCATTGATACAGCTGGTATTATTTTAAATCCAAAAAATATAGAAATAAAAATATTCAAGCAAACAATAACTGCTATAAAAGAAGCAAATTTAATTTTATTTATTGTAAATAATCAAGATGGTTTAATGGAAGAAGATAAAGAAATAGCAAGGAAGATACGTACATGTCAGAAAAATACAATCGTTATTGTAAATAAATCAGAAAATTTAAATAAAAACTTAGCGAGCATTGAATTTCATTCCTTAGGATTTAAAGAAGTACATCCAATTTCAGCTATTCATGGAACTGGTATAAATTCTTTAATAAATAAACATATTATTCCTTTAGTCAATCAATACCATTTATCTATCGATAAATATAACACAAAATTATTAATAATTAATAAAGAAAAAATAGAAAAATACAAAGAGAAAAAAAATATAAAGATAGCTGTTTTAGGTAAACCAAATGTGGGTAAATCTACATTAATTAATACATTTCTAAAAGAAGAAAGAGTAATTACAGATTCTCAACCAGGTACCACTAGAGATTCAATTTGGATCCCGATTAAAAATTCAAAAAAAAATTTTACCTTCATCGATACAGCAGGTGTAAATAAAAAAAATAAAAAAGATGACATAATTAACAAAATTATAAAAAAAGATACTCTCAAAAATATAAAATATGCACATATAGTATTAATTATTATCGACGCTACAGAAAATATTACAGATCAAGATATATCTTTATGTAACACTGTTCTTAAAACAGGACGAGCTATAATAATAGTTATTAATAAATGTGATATGTTAAAAAAAAAAGTAAAACAAGAAATAAAAAAAAATATTAAATACAAATTAAGATTTTTAAAGTTTACTAAAATTCACTATATTTCTGCTATCCAATCTAAGGGAATTAAAAAATTATATAAATCTATACATATAACATATAAATCAACAAAATATGATTTTAATACATCTAAATTAACAAAAATTATGGAAAATGCAATAAAAAAACAAGAACCACCAACAGTTAAAGGTAGTAGAATTAAATTAAAATATGCTCATGCTGGAGGACACAATCCACCAACTATAATTATACATGGAAAAAAAACAAAATATTTAAGTCAATCTTACAAAAAATATTTAAAAAATTACTTTCAAAATAAATTAGAATTAATAGGATCATCAATCAACTTATATTTTAAAGATAATATTAATCCTTACAAAAATTGAAAAATTAATCTAATAATGTTTTAAGTTATTTTTTATTTTTATAACTCAAACATTTTTAGATTAATTAAAAAATTATCATCCATTTTCCATATTATTGTATGGTATTTCTATTTCGATATCTTCATTACCTAATTTTGCTTGGCAACTTAATCTACTTTCTAATTCTAATCCCCATGCTTTATCTAAGATATCTTCTTCTTTATCTTCACAAACAGATAAAGACAAAAAACCTTTCCTTACAATACAGTGACATGTCGTACATACGCAAGATCTTTCACATACATGATTAATTTTAATATTATTCCGTAACGCTACATCTAAAATAGTTTCACCTGTATTTCCATGAAAGATACCACCTTTCGGTAATAAAAACTTATGTGGTAAAAAAGTAATTTTAGGCATATCTAAAAACCTTTTAATAATAAAATAAAAATGTTATTTTTAAATAATTTTAAATTATGTATATGTGAAAATTAAAATATGATTTTTTAATACAAAAATAATATTTAATATATGAATGTAAAATATTATTCTTTCAATTTTTCTAAATTATTTTTTAAATTTTTAAAAAAAAATAATTTATTTACTATAATTGCTGCTTTTTCCCAAAAATTTTTTTCAAATGCTTGTACCATTTCACGTTCATATTTTTTTTTAATTTTATTAATACGAATTAGTAAATTATTAAAATGATCTAAATTGAAAGGATTTCTTTTTAATTTATCTATTTCTTCATAAAAACTAAATTGTTCAATTAAAAAATCTTTTTCATATATTGATTTATTTTCATCAATTACATTAAATCCTTTTAAATATAAAAGATATTTTGCACGAGTTAAAGGATCTCTTAAAGTTCTATATCCTTTATTAACAATAGTGGAATTATTTAATACGTTTTTTTTGATTAATTTAGAACAATTATTAAATAAATCTGGATGATACTTACGTTGCAATTGATGAAATTTTTTAGATAATAAGATTACTTCAATATCAAATTTTTCAGGCAAATCAAATAATTTAAAATAATTCATATACAACTCAATTTTTTTATTAATAAATATACATTCTATAAAATTATTATATATATTTTAAATTTTAAAAATAAAAAACTTATTTATATGATATGAATAACAATTTATGATTAAAACGTGCTGAGCATTATTCATCTCCCAGCACATAAATATTAAAAAACTATTTTTTTTTACTATTGTAATCAGCAATAGCAGCTTTAATTGCATCTTCAGCTAAAACAGAACAATGTATTTTAACAGGTGGTAATTCTAATTCTTCTGCTATTTTCGTATTTTTAATATTTTTAGCTTCCTGTAAAGATTTTCCTTTAACCCATTCTGTAATCAAAGAACTAGAAGCAATTGCAGATCCACAACCATACGTTTTAAAACAAGCATCTTTAATTATTCCATTATCTACTTTTATTTGTAACTTCATCACATCCCCACAAGCAGGTGCTCCTACTAAACCCACACCAATATTGGAATCTGAATCAGGAAAAGAACCTACATTACGGGGATTATCATAATGATCCATTACTTTTTTGCTATAAGTCATATTTTACCTTTAATACATGATTAATTTACAAATTCGTTAATTATGTTTCCATTTTACAGTATCTAAATCAATTCCAGACAGAAACATTTCCCACAGCGGAGATAAATCTCGTAATTTTGTAATTGATTTTCGAACTAATAAAATTGCATAATTTATTTCTTCAAAAGTTGTAAAATGACTAAATGAAAATCTAATAGAACTATGAGCTAATTCATCTTTTAATCCTAAAGACTTTAATACATAAGAAGGTTCTAAACTAGCAGATGTGCACGCTGAACCAGAAGAAACAGCTAAATCTTTTAAAGCCATAATTAAAGATTCACCTTCAACATAATTAAAACTCACATTTAGAATATAAGGTGATCCATATTGCAAATCAGAATTTAAATATACTTCTTCTATATCTTTTATACCATTCCAGAAACAATTTCTCAATTTAGTAACATGCGAAAAATTAACAAACATATTTTTTTTTGCTATACTACAAGCTTCACCCATACCTACAATTTGATGTACAGGTAATGTTCCTGATCTCATACCTCGTTCATGACCTCCTCCATGAATTTGCGATGATAAACGAACACGGGGTTTACGACGTACATATAAACCTCCAATACCTTTAGGTCCATATATTTTATGAGCTGAAAAAGACATTAAATCTATACCCAATTCTTTGACATCAATAGGAATTTTCCCAAAACTTTGGGTAGCATCAACATGAAATAATATTTTGTATAACTGACATATTTTAGCAATTTCACCAATATCTTGTATTATACCAATTTCATTATTTACATGCATAATAGAAATAAGGATAGTATCCTTATTAATCGCATTTATAATATCTTTAGAATTAATTAAACCATTCGGCGCAGGATTCAGATAAGTAATTTTGTATCCTTTATCTTCAAGATATCTACATGTATCTAAAACAGATTTATGTTCTGTTTTAAGAGTAATAATATGATTACCTTTTCTTCTATAAAAAAAACTGCTTCCCTTAATAGCTAAATTATTAGATTCCGTAGCACCAGAAGTAAAGATAATTTCGCGAATATCAGCATTTATCAGATTAGCTACATGGTTCCTAGAAATATCAACGGCTTCCTCTGCTTTCCAACCAAATTGATGTGAACGAGATGCCGAATTACCAAATGTTCCATCTAATGTTAAATATTCCATCATTTTTTTTGCAACTGAAAACTCAACTGGTGTAGTTGCTGCATAATCTAAATAAATAGGAGATCTCATTAATTTTCTACACCTTAATAAATATACTTTTAATAATATTAAAAAATTAAATTTTTTATTCTTAAAGTATTTAAATAAATAAAATAAGCGATATTACATAAAACAAAAAATTATTTTCTAATATATATATTAATATCAATCTTTAATATTTATTAAAAATAAACATATATTTTTTATTCTAAATAATATTTATAAATATATTGTTTAATTATAAAAATTATAATTTTGACAGTTTCATTTATAACAGTCAATATTAATTTGATCTTAAAATTAAAACTTATTTTCAAGGAAATTATAATGTATATCAAAATATATTAATATTAAATTGTATGTTAAAAATTAATTTTTCAATTAAGTCATTTATATTAAATAATATCGAATTAAATATTCATAGACTTTAATTTTTATCAGTGTTAAAATTAATATTTAATATATAAAATTATAGGGGTGTAGTTCAATTTGGTAGAGCATCGGTCTCCAAAACCGAATGTTGGGGGTTCAAATCCCTCCACCCCTGAAAATAGACTATATAATAAACCATACTTTTTAACTCAATTTAAAATATATTTTTTAAAAAATATTTATTTAATAAATTAATATCAAAATTTAATTTTATTAAAATTTCATTAATAAATTATCTATTTAATATTTTCTATTTTTTAATAATATTTAATAGTTTTAAAAACATTAAAAATATTAAATATTATTAAATAAATATTAATAATACTGTTTTTTCAATATAGAGAAATCTACTTATGCCAAAATACCGTTCTAGTATCACTACTCATGGACGACATATGTCAGGAGCAAGAGCTTTATGGAAAGCTACAGGAATGACAGATGCAGATTTTAATAAACCTATTATAGCAATTGTAAATTCATTTACAGAATTTGTTCCCGGTCATATACATCTTCGTGAATTAGGGAAAATAGTAGCTAAAGAAATTCAAATATCAGGAGGAGTATCAAAAGAATTTAATACTATTGCTATAGATGATGGAATTGCAATGGGTCATTCTGGAATGCTATATTCATTACCTTCACGAGAATTAATAGCAGATTCTGTAGAGTACATGATTAACTCCCATTGTGCAGATGCTATGGTTTGTATTTCCAATTGTGACAAAATTACACCCGGTATGTTAATGGCTGCATTAAGACTCAATATTCCATCTATATTTGTATCAGGTGGACCAATGGAATCTGGAAAAACTATTATTAATCAAAAAAATAAAAAATTAGATTTAGTAGATGCAATAATGTATAGTGCTAATCCTACGATATCTGAAAAAATAATAAAAAAAATAGAAAATTCTGCTTGCCCTACGTGTGGATCTTGTTCTGGTTTATTTACAGCAAATTCTATGAATTGTTTAACTGAAGCTATAGGTTTAGCTTTGCCAGGCAATGGAACACTATTAGCAACACATATTGACCGTAAAAAATTATTTTTAAAAGCAGGAAAATTGATAGTTGAGTTAACTGAACGTTATTATAAAAAAAATGATTTCAGTGCGTTACCACGCAATATTGCTAATAAAAAAGCATTTCATAATGCAATGACATTAGATATTGCCATGGGAGGTTCAACCAACACTATATTACATTTATTAGCTTCAGCACAAGAAGGGAATATTGATTTTAACATTAAAGATATCGATTTACTTTCTAAAAAAACCCCTCATATTTGTAAAATAGCTCCTAGTTCTTCTTTATATCATATGGAAGATTTACATAGAGCAGGAGGTGTTATGGGGATTTTAGGTGAATTAAATCGTGCTAATCTTATATATACAGAAATAAAAAATGTATTAAATTTAACTTTAGAAGAAACATTAAAAAAATATGATGTAATGTCTACTCAAAGTAAAAAAGTCATTAAAATGTTTAAAGCTGCACCAATGGGTATTAAAACACAAATACCTTTTTCACAAGACGCTAGATGGAATAGTATAGATACCAATCGTAAAACTGGATGTATAAGATCTTACCGACACTCTTATAGTAAAGATGGTGGATTAGCCATATTATATGGTAACATAGCAAAAAATGGTTGTATTGTAAAAACAGCAGGTGTTAATAAAGACAATCTTGTCTTTCAAGGTTTTGCAAAAGTATATGAAAGTCAAGAAGAAGCTATAGAAGCTATTCTAAATAAAAAAGTTGTAGCAGGAAATGTTGTTGTTATCAGATATGAAGGACCTAAAGGTGGTCCAGGAATGCAAGAAATGCTTTATCCGACTACATATTTAAAATCTATGAATTTAGATAAATCTTGTGCGTTAATTACCGACGGAAGATTCTCTGGTGGAACAGCAGGTTTATCTATAGGTCATATATCACCAGAAGCAGCAAATAAAGGATTAATAGCATTGGTTAAAAATGGAGATCTTATATCTATAAATATTCCTAATCGAAGTATTGAATTACATATAACAAACGAAGAACTATATTCTCGTACTAATAAAGAAATATCACGAGGACAATACGCATATACTCCTAAATCAAGGATTCGTTCCATTTCTTGTGCATTACAAACATACGCTTATTTTGCCACAAGTGCTGATAAAGGAGCTGTTCGTGATAAAAAAAAATTGCTTATTACATAAATTAAAACAAATTAAAATATCACGATATATAACAATTATACTATATTAAAGCTATATTAAAGCTATATTATGATTCTTATAGAATATTTTTTAATAACAATTTACTTATGCTTTATTCCACATATTTATTTTTTTAAAAATTAATAAATTCTTTTTAATTTAAAACTGATATATAAGAATTTCAACAGAAATTAAAATTTAAAATTTGGATTTAAAATTATGACAAATTATTTCAATAAACTAAATTTCCGTGAAAAATTAATACAATTAAGAAAATGCAGATTTATGAAAAGAAAAGAATTTTCTAATGGTATTGAATTATTAAAAAATAAAAACATTGTTATTATTGGTTGCGGAGCACAAGGTTTAAATCAAGGTTTAAATATGCGCGATTCCGGATTGACAATATCATATGCTCTCCGAAAAAAATCTATTTTAGGAAAAAATGATTCATGGAATAGAGCTACAGAAAACAATTTTCTAGTTGGTAATTATGAAGAATTAATTCCACAAGCTGATTTAATAATTAATTTAACACCTGATAAACAACATTCCATTGTAATTAAAAAATTAAATAAATTGATGAAAAAAGGAGCAATATTAGGTTACTCCCATGGATTTAATATTGTTGAAGTAGGTGAAAAAATTAGAGAAGATATTACAGTTATCATGGTTGCTCCAAAATGTCCAGGAACCGAAGTAAGAAAAGAATATCAACGTGGATTTGGCGTACCAACATTAATTGCTGTACATTCTGATAACGATCCAAATAATATGGGAATAGAAATTGCAAAATCTTGGTGTGTAGCAATTGGTAGTCATCGTGCAGGAGTTTTACATTCTTCTTTTGTAGCAGAAGTTAAATCTGATTTAATGGGTGAACAAACTATTCTTTGTGGTTTGCTACAATCTACTTCAATAGTATATTATGAAGAACTTGTTTCTCAAGGATATAATGAGAATTATGCAGGAAAATTAATACAAAATGGATGGGAATTTATTACTGAAGCTTTAAAACATGGAGGTATTTCATTAATGTTAGATCGATTATCTAGTGCGGATAAAATTAAAACTTATGAATTATCTATTCAATTAAAAAAAGTATTATTACCATTATTTAAGAAACACATGGATAACATTATTTCAGGTCAATTTTCGTATGAAATGATGCAAGATTGGAATAATAATGATAAAAATTTATTATATTGGCGTAATAAAACTAAAAATACAGATTTTGAAAATTCACGTTTATATGAAAAAGATATTAATGAACAAGAGTATTTTGAAAATGGTATATTTATGATTGCAATAATAAAATCAGGTATCGAACTTGCATTTGAAACAATGTTAGAGTCAGGTATTTTAGAAGAATCTGCATATTATGAATCTTTACATGAGTTACCATTAATTGCAAATACCATATCTAGAAAAAAATTATATGAAATGAATAAAGTGATATCAGATACTGCCGAATATGGAAATTATCTTTTTGCAAAATCAGCAATACCTTTATTAAGAAATTTTATGAAAAAAATAAAAGATAAAGAGCTTAAAAAAAACAATTTACTGTATCCAATAAATAATAAGTATTTATGTCAAATAAATGAAAAGATACAAAATCATCCTGTTGAAATTATAGGAAAAAAATTACGTAATTATATGAAAGATATGAAAAATATTGCGTTAGAAAATAAAAAAACTCAATATTAATCATAATACTATATCTATACATAAAAGTTTTTTACATTAAAAATATTAAATGTATATTAATACATTTAATATTAAATTAAATTTTAAAAATAATAAATAAAGAATGTTTTTATGTGTCTTAATTTCAGTCAAAATAAAGCTGTACAGCTTACTCAAGGTCCATGTTTGATATTAGCAGGAGCAGGATCTGGGAAAACTAAAGTAATTATTAATAAAATAATTTATTTAATTAATAAGTGTGGTTATAAAACTAAAAATATTGTTGCTGTTACATTTACTAATAAAGCAGCTCAAGAAATGAAAAGTCGAATTGCGAAATATATTTGTACAATAGAGTTAGATAAAATAACTATTTCTACTTTTCATGCATTAGGTATGAAAATAATCAGGACTGAAATTACAACATTAGGAATAAAATCTAATTTTTCATTATTTGATGAAAATGATCAAATAACTATATTAAAAGAAATTAGTAAAAAAGAACTCAATAACAATACAACTTTATTAAAAAAACTTTCTTTCTTTATTTCTAAATGTAAAAATCAATTATTAAATCCAATACAAGCTTTAAAAATAGTGTCATCAAATTTAGAAAAAAAATTTGTTGAATGTTATAAAAAATATGACCATTATCTAAAATCTTGTAATATATTAGATTTTGATGATTTGATTTTTTTACCTACATTATTATTAAAAAAAAATGAATCTGTTCGATTACGTTGGCAAAAAAAAATACGTTATTTATTGGTAGATGAATATCAGGATACTAATAACATTCAATATAAATTAATTAAATTATTAAGTGACAATAATGCTAATTTTACTCTGGTAGGTGATGATGATCAATCTATTTATTCTTGGAGAGGAGCACAACCAGAAAATATTTTACGTTTAAAAGAAGATTTTCCTAATTTACAAATAATAAAAATGGAACATAATTATAGATCATCTAAAAGGATTTTAAAGGTAGCTAATTTTTTAATTTCTAATAATCCACATTTTTTTAAAAAAAAATTATTTTCTGAATTAGAAAATGGCTCTAAAATAAAAATATTAACGACAGAAAATGAAGAAGAAGAAGCCAAAGAAGTAATAAAAAAAATTATTTTTCACCGTTTATTAAACAATACATTTTATAAAGATTACGCTATTTTATATCGCAGCAATTATCAATCAAGAATATTTGAAAAAATATTAATTCAAAATAGAGTTCCATATCATATATCATCCAACATTGCTTTTTTATCACGTCCAGAAATAAAAAATTTAATTGCATATTTACGTTTCATTATTAATCCTAATGACGATAATGCATTTTTGACGATCATTAATACTCCTCCTCGGAAGATAGGTTCAATTACACTAAAAAAATTAATAAAATTCGCAAAAGAAAACAAAAAAAGTTTATTTTATTCTATTTTGGATATTGAAATAAAAAAAGTTTTTAAAAAAAATACTTTTAAAAATTTACAAAAATTTACTTTTTGGATAAAAAATATCATAGATATGATAGACAAAGATAAATTGAATCTTTTAGATCAAATCATTATTGACATAAACTACAAAGAATGGTTAAAAAAAAGCTCAACAGATTTAAAAACAAATAATTTTAAAATTAAAAATGTGGATACATTAGTAAAATGGATTAAACAAATGTTAACAGGAAATGAAATCGAAAAACCACTAAATTTATCTGAAATAGTAGCAAAATTCATACTTCGTGATATTGTTGATAAAAAAGAAGATAATATTCACATAAATACCATACATTTAATGACATTACATGCTTCTAAAGGCTTAGAATTTCCATTTGTATTTATTATTGGTATGGAAGAAGGTATTTTACCTCATCATAGTACTATAATAAATAACAATATAAACGAAGAACGTCGTTTAGCTTACGTTGGAATTACCAGAGCCAAAAAAGAATTATTTTTAAGTTACTGTGAAAAACGATATCAATACGGAACAATATTATATCCAGAACCTAGTCGATTTTTATTTGAATTACCTAAACAAGATATATTATGGGAAAAAAAAAATAGGCATAAAAATTATAAAAATAAAATAAGTAACCATTATTCAAACATTATTTATTTAAAAAAAAAATTAAAAAATAAAATATAATGCAAAATATATTAAAAATACTTTTTATAAAAAATTAGTTTTATTTTTTTAAATAAAAACCTCATTTATCTCAACTAAAAATATTAAAATTAATTACTTATTTAATAAAATTAATATTTTATTTTTTAAATTGCAAAGAATTATTTACCATTTTTAAAATAATTAAAAAAATTTAGAAAATAATTTCTGAATTATAAATTTTTTATTGAAAGAATATTTTTAATATTTAAAGTGAAATTTTTTTAAAAAAAATGATATTTATTATTAAAAGAATTTTTCATTTATAAAATATAAAATATAAAATATAAAAATGTATTTTTAGTCGTATACATATATTTATAAAAATACTGTTATTTGAATAAATATATTTTTCACTAATATTAAATGTTATATTAATATCTAATCAATATTAAAATTTATAGGAAAATTTAATGAGCGAACAAATTATTATTTTTGATACCACTTTACGTGACGGTGAACAAGCTCTTCAATCAAGTCTCAGTACGAAAAAAAAATTAAAAATAGCTTTATCTTTGGAAGAAATGGGAATTGATATTATAGAAGCTGGTTTTCCTATTTCATCTCCTGGTGATTTTAAATCAGTAGAAGCTATTTCTAAAAAATTAAAAAATAGCATAATATGTAGTTTAGCTAGATGTGTACAAAAAGATATTGACGTCGCTGCTGAAGCTATGCGGTTTGCAAAAAACTTTCGTATTCATATCTTTTTAGGTACTTCTCCATTACATGTTAAATCTAAATTAAAAAAAAGTTTTTCAGAAATAATAGATATGGCTGTATTTTCTATTAAACAAGCAAAACGTTATACAAATGATATTGAATTTTCTTGTGAAGATGCAGGACGAACTCCTATAAATCAGTTATGTTATATAGTTGAAAATGTCATAAAAGCAGGAGCAACAACTATTAATATTCCGGATACTGTTGGTTGTACAATTCCTCATGAGTTTAGTCAAATTATAAAATCTTTATATAACAAAGTACCTAATATTGATAAGGTAGTTTTATCCGTTCATTGTCATAATGATTTAGGTATGGCTACTGCTAACTCTATAACAGCAATTCAAGCTGGTGTTCGTCAAATAGAGGGAACTATGAATGGTATGGGTGAAAGAGCAGGTAATACAGCATTAGAAGAAGTTATTATAGCTATAAAACTTAAAAAAAATAATTTAAATTTACACACTAACATTAAACATAAAAAAATATATAAAACTAGTAAATTAATTAGTGAAATTTGTAACACTTTTATTCCATCGAATAAGGCTATTGTAGGAACTAATGCTTTTTCTCATTCATCAGGTATTCATCAAGATGGTATATTAAAAAATAGGAAAAATTATGAAATAATTACACCAGAAAGTATTGGTTTAAAACCTATTAAATTAAATTTAACATCACGTTCTGGTAGAGCTGCTGTAAAATATCATATGATAGAAATGGGTTACGATGAAAAATTATATAATTTAGATATATTATATAATTCTTTCTTAAAACTAGCCGATAAAAAAGGACAAGTATTTGATTATGAATTAGAAGCATTAGCTTTTATTGATCAAAAAGAAAATGATAATGAACATTTTCGTTTAAAAAAAATTGATGTTCAAAAACAATCTATTGGTATTACTTTTTCCAGTATAGAATTATATTGTGGGAAAAAAATAAAAATTGCGGAAACAAAAACCAAAAAAGGATTAATTAATTCCATATATATAACATTAAATAAAATAGCTAATTTCCCTATATTTTTAAAAAACATTCAATTAATTACTAAAAAGAAAAAAATTCATATTGAAATATCAACAAAAGTACAAATTGAATATAAAAAACGTCAATTTTATGGTATCGGTAATGCAAAAGATATTGCTGAATCAACTGCTCTAGCTATAATTCATATATTAAATAACATATGGAGAGCCAATAAAGTAAATATTATATTAAAAAATATAAAAAAATAAATAAAAAAATAAAATCGATTATTATAAATTGAATCACTTAATTTACTTTAAAAACTATTTTTATTACATTAAATAAAATTAAAAATAATCAAAAAATCTATTTTTTATGATATATAGAATCCAAATTAAAAAATAGTTTTGCAAATAAATATATTCTTTAAAATTTATTTTTAAAATAAAATATAAATAATTAATAAAAATTTAATTGAGATAAATATAACTATTAATTTTATATTAAAAATAAAATGATATAATATACACTAAATAATAGAATTACATATTTTTTTTGTATTTTGATATTTTTATTAAATTTTAATATATATTAAATATTTTTTATATGAAATTTTTTTTAAAAATATAAAACTAAAAAATAATCAAATAATTTTCTTTATAAAAAACGATAGTAAAATATAAAAATATAAATATATTTATTAAATAGAAATATAAAAATTTAGAGTTATTTTATTATGAAAAAAATATACAATTTAGCAATTTTACCAGGTGATGGAATAGGCCCGGAAATAATGCAAGAAGCATTTAAAATTTTAAAAGTATTAAAAGAAAAATATAAATTAAAAATTAATACTACAGAATATGATATAGGAGGTATCGCTATTGATAAATATGGCAAAGCATTACCTAAAGAAACGCTTGATGGTTGTAAAAAATCTGATGCTATTTTATTTGGTTCTGTAGGCGGTCCAAAATGGCAACATTTACCAGCCGATCAACAACCAGAAAGAGCTGCTTTATTACCAATAAGAAAGTATTTTAATTTATTTTCTAATCTTAGACCTGCTAAATTATACTCTTCATTAAATCATTTATCTCCTTTGCGACATGATATTAGTGAAAAAGGATTTGACATTTTATGTGTTCGTGAATTGACAGGAGGTATTTATTTTGGAAAACCGAAAGGTTATATTAAAGATACTAAAGATAAAAAAGCATTTGATACTGAAATATATTATGCATCTGAAATTAAACGTATTGCACATGTTGGTTTTAAATTAGCACAAAATCGTAAATGTAAGATTACATCTGTAGATAAAGCAAATGTATTAGAGAGTTCTGTACTATGGAGAGAAACAGTAGATATGATCTCAAAAGAGTATCCTGACGTAAAGTTATCTCATTTATACATAGATCATGCTGCTATGCAAGTAATTAAAAATCCCAATAAATTTGATGTTATTTTAACTTCTAATCTTTTTGGAGATATTTTATCCGATGAATGTGCTATAATTACAGGTTCTATAGGAATGTTACCTTCTGCCAGTTTAAATGACAGCAATTTTGGTTTATATGAACCAGCAGGCGGATCAGCTCCAGATATTGCAGGAAAGAACATAGCTAATCCAATAGCACAAATTCTCTCGATAGCTATGTTAGTACGTTATACAATGAAATTACCCACGATATCAGATCATATAGAATCTGCTGTTATTGATACTTTAAAACAAGGTTATAGAACTTTAGACATAGCTAATGATAAAGAGAAATATGTGAGTACTAATGATATCGGTAACATTATTGCTGATATATTAAAGAAGAGAATATAAAATGGGAAAAACTTTATATCACAAATTGTATGATTCACATATAGTATATGAACAAAATAATATGACATCAATTTTATATATTGATTTACATTTGATTCATGAAGTTACTTCCCCTCAAGCATTTAATTCACTTCGTTTAAAAAATAGAAAAATTAGACAACCTAACAAAACTTTTGCAACAATGGATCACAATGTGCCTACCCATAATCGAGATATTAAAAATTCTGAATATATGGCCAAAATACAAATGGAAGAATTATCTAAAAATTGTAAAGATTTCAATATTAAATTATATGACATTAATCATCCTCATCAAGGTATAGTACATGTTTTAGGCCCCGAGAAAGGTATGACATTACCTGGTATGTTAATTGTATGCGGAGATTCTCATACTTCTACTCATGGAGCTTTTGGTGCTTTAGCTTTTGGAATCGGTACTTCAGAAGTAGAACATGTTCTTGCAACGCAAACATTAAAACAAAACCGTTTAAAGACCATGAATATTGAAGTTATCGGTAATATTAATCCTATGATTTTTGCAAAAGATATTATTTTATCGATAATAAGAAAACTTACCACTTCTGGAGGAATAGGTTATGTAATAGAATTTTCTGGTGGTGTCATTTCAAAATTAAGTATGGAATCTCGCATGACTATATGTAATATGTCTATAGAAATGGGTGCAAAATCAGGAATAATAGCTCCTGATGTAATCACATATGATTATTTAAAAAATAAATCTTATAGCCCAAAAAATAAAAATTGGAATAATGCTATAAATTACTGGAATACTTTAAAATCAGATGATAATGCTTTTTTTGATAAAAAAATTTCTATAAATATATCTGATTTAGCACCTCAAATTACATGGGGCACAAAACCAGATCAAGTTGTATCTATAGATGAACCAATTCCTGATATAGATTCATACAACAATATTTCCCAACAAGAATCAGCTAAAAAATCTTTATTTTATATGGGTTTAAAACCAGGTACATACTTAAAGAATCTTTCTATTGATAAAGTATTTATTGGTTCATGCACTAATTCAAGAATTGAAGATTTACGAGCAGCTGCAAATATTGTTAAAAATAAACATGTTGCTGAAAATGTGCATGCTATAGTCGTACCAGGTTCAGGAATGGTAAAATTACAAGCAGAAGAAGAAGGATTAGACAAAATATTTATTAACGCAGGTTTTGAATGGCGTTTACCTGGTTGTTCCATGTGCTTAGGAATGAACTTAGATCGTTTAAAACCTAAAGAACGTTGTGCTTCTACTAGTAATAGAAATTTTGAGGGAAGACAAGGTAGGGATGGAAGAACGCATTTGGTTAGTCCTGCAATGGCTGCTGCTGCTGCTATTTTTGGTCATTTTGTAGATATTAGAAAAATTTAAAATAGGAAAAAAATGACACTATTAAATCGATATACCGGTATTGTGATACCAATCAATATATCCAATATAGATACTGATGTAATTATTCCAAAACAATTTTTGAAAAAAATTAACAAAAAAGGATTTGGTAAATATTTATTTTATAACTGGCGTTTTAATGACAATGCAGGTAAAAGTATAAATAAAAATTTTATATTAAATGACTCTCGTTATGAAAAATCATCTATTTTACTAACTAGAGATAATTTTGGATGCGGTTCTTCACGAGAGCATGCAGTATGGGCTTTAATGGATTATGGTTTCAAAGTCATTATTGCTTCTAGTTTCGGTGATATATTTTATAATAATTGTTTAAATAATCATTTAATACCAATTATTCTATCTGAAAGAAAAATTAATACTTTATTTGATATAACATCAAATTATACAAATATAAGTTTCACAATAGATTTACAAAATAATATAATTTTAGCAAAAAATTACTCTTATTATTTTAAAATTGATGAATTACATAAATTTTGTATTATGCATCAATTGGATCAAATTGATTTAACAATAAAAAATGAAGAAAAAATAACTCAATATGAAAAAAAAATATTTGATTTTTTTATAAAAAAATAATTTTTTATCAAATAAAAATATAATATAAATCAATATTTTAAAAAATAATATATACTATAATAGTACAAAATATTAAAAAAATTGGAAAAAAAATGAATAATACGAAAATTATCAATGTTAATGATGAAAATTTCGAAAAAAATATATTGCAAGAAAAAAATTTTATATTAGTTGATTTTTGGGCAGAATGGTGTAATCCATGTAAAATGTTAGCTCCTATTTTGGAAGAAATCGCTACTGAGTATCAAGATAAGTTAATTGTAGCTAAAATAAATATTGATAAAAATCCCAATACAGCTCCTAAATATTCTATTAGGGGAATTCCTGCTTTGTTGTTATTTAAAAATGGAACACTACTAAAAACTAAAATAGGTGCACTTTCTAAAATACAATTAAAAACATTTTTAAATAAATATTTATTATAATTTTATATAGAATAGCGGTTTTTTAAAATTTATATAGAACCGCTAGACTGTTTAAAAAAATTATGATAAAATAAAATATATTTATGTTAAAAATTTAATTGTTTAACAAATTAATATAAAAAAGATGGATAATATAACCATATCAATTATAAACCTCATTTAGATATTTACCGCAAGTTTATTAAGAACCCACCATTATGAATCTTACCGAACTTAAAAATATGCCGGTTTCTGAATTAATTACTCTTGGCGAAAATATAGGGTTGGAAAATTTAGCACGTATGCGTAAGCAAGATATTATTTTTTCTATTTTAAAGCAACATGCTAAAAGTGGAGAAGATATTTTTGGAAATGGAGTATTAGAAATATTGCAGGATGGTTTTGGTTTTTTACGTTCAGCTGATAGTTCTTATTTAGCTGGTCCTGATGACATATATGTTTCTCCTAGTCAAATTCGTAGATTTAATTTACGAACAGGAGATACCATTTCTGGTAAAATTCGTCCTCCTAAAGAAGGAGAAAGATATTTTGCTCTTCTTAAAGTGAATGAAGTAAATTATGATAAACCAGAAAATGCTAGGAGTAAGATTTTATTTGAAAATTTAACACCGTTACACGCTAATTCTCGTTTAAGAATGGAAAGGGGAAACGGTTCAACAGAAGATTTAACAGCACGTGTTTTAGATTTAGCGTCTCCTATTGGAAGAGGACAAAGAGGTTTAATAGTAGCTCCTCCAAAAGCTGGAAAAACAATGTTGTTACAAAATATTGCTCAAAGTATAGCTTATAATCATCCAGATTGTGTTTTAATGGTGTTACTAATTGATGAACGTCCCGAAGAAGTGACAGAAATGCAAAGATTAGTTAAAGGAGAAGTTGTTGCTTCTACTTTTGATGAACCCGCTTCTAGACATGTTCAAGTAGCTGAAATGGTTATTGAAAAAGCAAAAAGATTAGTAGAGCATAAAAAAGATGTAATTATACTATTAGATTCTATTACCCGATTAGCCAGAGCTTATAATACTGTTGTTCCTGCGTCTGGGAAAGTACTTACAGGTGGTGTTGATGCCAATGCATTACATCGACCTAAACGTTTCTTTGGTGCTGCTCGTAACGTAGAAGAAGGAGGAAGCTTAACTATTATTGCAACTGCTTTAGTAGATACTGGTTCTAAAATGGATGAAGTAATATACGAAGAATTTAAAGGTACAGGCAATATGGAATTACTGTTATCAAGGAAAATTTCAGAAAAAAGAGTTTTTCCAGCTATTGATTATAATCGTTCCGGAACCAGAAAAGAAGAATTATTAACTTTACCTGAAGAACTTCAAAAAATGTGGATTTTAAGAAAAATTATACATCCGATGAGCGAAATTGATGCCATGGAATTTTTAATTAATAAATTAGCAATGACTAAAACCAATGATGAATTTTTTAATATGATGAAAAGATCTTAGTGTTATTAATATTAATAACATAATTCAAAAATTTTAAATTTATTTTTAAAAGGTATAAATTTATTAATATTTATTCCATTTTTTTTATAAAAAAGCTGGACATTATTTCTTAATAATTTTATTATTCATTTAAATAATAAATTTAATTTTGCGTCCGTAGCTCAATTGGATAGAGTTCTGCCCTCCGAAGGCAGAGGTTTCAGGTTCAAATCCTGTCGGACGCAAAGTATTTAAGTTAGCATTAATTTATAAAATTATTTTGGTGGTTATAGCTCAGTTGGTAGAGCGCTGGATTGTGATTCCAGTGGTCATGGGTTCAAGTCCCATTAACCACCCCAATTAATATAAATTTCGGCGAGTAGCGCAGTTTGGTAGCGCAACTGGTTTGGGACCAGTGGGTCGGAGGTTCAAATCCTCTCTCGCCGATAATTATTTTTTTTAAAAAATAAATTAGTGAATAAAAAATATAATAAATAGTATTATTTTATTAAAGTATTGATAATTTTTTCGTTGCTGATATTATAAATTATTTTAATATTATTCCATCCTAGTTCAAGTGCCAGATTAGCTATTCTATTACTTACAACAATTATTTTACAATTTAAAATCCATTTGTTTGTTTCAGAAATTGAAATAATTTTATGAAATTGTTTTAAAATTAAACCACTGGTAATTACTAATGTTTTTATATTTTTTTCTTTTAATTTTTTACCTATTTTAACACCATCAACATTATTGAAAATAATCTCATAACATTCTATTTTGTTAACTTTAACGCCATAATTTATAAGTCTTTTTTGTAATAAAGTTCGTCCGTACTTATTTTGTAAAATAATAGCTGTTTTATTTTTTATTTCTTTTGTATTCAATAAACTTATTAATTCTTCAGTGTTATACTTTTTTTTCGGATATACTATATTATGACCACTATATTTATGTAATATAGATCCAGTTTTAGGACCAATAGCATAATATTTTACAAAGGATGGCCATGTTACATTATTTTTATTTAGATAAATATTAGTATAATAAATAGCTTGTTTAGAAAGACTGAAAATCATATCTCTATTTTTTAATTGACTAATTTGATTTAATAACTTTTTTAATCCAGATCCTGGACGAAATTTAATTAAAGACAATAAATACGATTTAATTCCAACATCATGTAACATAGAAACTAATTTTTTACCTTCTGGTAAAGGACGAGTAATTAATATTGTCATTTTATTTTATTTTTATCAAAAAAAAATATTTTTTAATATTTTTAAAGCGCCTTTATTCAATAATTCAATAGCAAGTTCATTTCCCATATTTTCTCCAAAATTTGGTTTACCTATTTTTTCTCCTGATAGAAATATTTTTCCATCAGGAGAACATACTAAACCTCTTAACCACAATTCATTTTTAATTAAAACAGCGTAGCTAGCAACTGGAATTTGACATCCAGCATTCATTTTTTTACAAAAAGCTCTTTCTGCTTTTATAATCAATTCAGTATTTTTATCTTTTATTTTTTTTAAAAGCAAAGAGATATTGTTGTCCTTTAATCTATATTCAACACCAATAGCACCTTGACCACAAGAGGGAAGGGATAATTCTGCTGGTATAATTTGACTAATGCGATTTCTTAATCCTAATCTCTTTAATCCTTCTGTAGCTAAAATAATAGCTGTATACTTACCTTCATCTAATTTTTTTAAACGAGTATTAATATTTCCTCGTATTGGATGAATAATTAAATCAGGACGATATCTAATTAATTGTGCTTTTCTTCTTGGACTCGAAGTACCTATTATTGCTTTTTCAGGTAATTCATCAATGGATTGATAATTGTTGGAAACTAATGCGTCTAAAGCATTGCCTCTACTACAAATACTAGATAAACATAACTCCGATGGAATCGTATTAGGTATATCTTTCATAGAATGTACAGCTATATCTGCCCTATTTTCTAATAAAGCTAATTCTAATTCTTTAATAAAAAGGCCTTTTCCACCAATTTTTGATAAAGATTGATGCAAAATCATATCACCGCGTGTAACAATTGGTATTAATGTAACAATTAAATTAGGATAGAAATATAATAAAATTTTTTTTATAAAATTACTTTGTAACAAAGCTAAAGGACTTTTCCTAGTAGCAATTCTTAATATTTTTTTTAGCATTTTTTTATTTTTTAGAAAAATAGTTATACTTTTTAGTAATAATATTCTATGCTATCAAAATTTTCGTATATATATAGATATAGTTTCTTAATTTTTAATAAATATAATGCTTGTAAATAAATAAATAATCAACTAATTAATAAATTTATCAAAAAAAATAACTATTATTTAAAATAAAAATATAAATTTATTATAAATAATTTTTATTTTATTTTAAATTGTATCAATTCATTGCTTTCTTCTACACAAGTTTGAGTTAATATATCCCAAAAATTTTTTTTAGATTTATTACATATCCATTTTTTTTCTTTATATTCAAAATGATATCCATGCCTTTTTGTAGCTAACCAAATTTGTTTTAATGATTCTTGTCGATTAATGATAATTTTATTTTTGTTATCAAAAAGTATCGTCATAGTATGGTATTGTATTTCACAATCTATATCAGCGTTACCAAGGTAATTATCTAATACATCTTGTATCGAGAACATTAATTTATCTGCTATTTTATGGAATTTAATTATATTAATTTTTTCCCCCTTATTCTTTGTAATTATATATCTTTTAATTTATTGTGTTATAGATATACAATATTTTTATATTTAAAATAAAATATTTATGAAATATATTCATTGGAAACAGAATAATTGAAAAATAAATTTAAGTAAAGGATGAAATAATACTAAATATGTTAAAAAAAAATAAGATATTTTTTTCAAAGATGCATGGTTTAGGTAATGATTTTATGGTAATAAATAATATTACTCAAAAAATAGTTAATATTACACCAGCATTAATTCGTAATTTATCTAACCGAAATTTAGGAATAGGTTTTGATCAATTGTTATTGGTTAATCAATCAAAAGATCCTACTATAGATTTTTATTATCGTATTTTTAACGCAGATGGAAGTGAAGTGGAACAATGTGGTAATGGTGCGAGGTGTTTTGCTTATTTTGTGTATCTAAAAGGATTAACAAAGAAAAAAAAAATATCTGTTAGAACCAAAAAAACACATATGATATTAGAAATATTGGGAAATAACCAAATAAAAGTCAATATGGGAGAACCTATATTTAATCTTTCATTAATTCCATGCGAATGGACAGTACAAAAGAATTATTATTCTATAAAAATTTTTGATAAAAATTTAAAATTTGGAATAGTATCTATGGGTAATCCTCATTGTGTAACTATCGTTAAAAATTTATCTACTTATGAAGTAGAATCGATAGGTTCATTAGTATCTAATAATGTTGTTTTTCCTAATAAAATTAACGTCGGTTTTATGGAAATAGTTAATAATAGTCAAATAAATCTAAGAGTATATGAAAGAGGAATTGGAGAAACAAAAGCTTGTGGTAGTGGAGCATGTGCAGCTGTAGCAACGGGGATTTATAATAAATTGTTATCTGAACAAGTAAAAGTGTCTTTATCTGGTGGTGATTTATATATTACTTGGAAAGGATTAGGTAATGATATGTATATGACAGGACCTGCGACACATGTATATGATGGATATATTTTCTTGTAATAACTTTTACTAAAAATTGAATTTTTAATCTTATCTCAATTTTTTAATAAAAAACTATATATTTTAAATATATATTTATAAAATTAATCAACGTATATAAAAGAGAAAACAGTAATATTTATAGATTTTTTAAAATTTTGATATTATTTGTTATAATAAAACATTTTAATTTATATTTATCAATAATTTATATTAGAGAATATATTATGTGTTGTTTCCTTCCTATGAGGATTCTTAAGAAGAAAATTCTTCTGTATGTAAAAAAAAAGTATTTAAATTTAAAATCAGGAATATATATTCAAAAAAATAAAATACCGTTAAAATTAAATCGATCCATTGCAAAAAAAGAAAAAGTATATATAAAAAAAGGAACTAAAAAATTTAAAGAAGTAATTTTAGCGTTTTTTTCAGCAGGTTTATCTACATTTGCTATTTTATATTGTGTACAGCCTATTTTACCTTTATTTTCTGAAAAATTTCATTTAAGTCCAGCTCAAAGTAGTTTATCTTTATCTTCAGCAACTAGTATGATGGCAATTGGTATGCTTTTTACAGGACCTTTATCGGATTTTTTAGGTCGTAAAAAAATTATGTCTATTTCTTTATTTCTGGCTGCTTTTTGTACTATATTTTGTTCAACTGTGCATAGTTGGGAAGCTATGATTATCATGAGATCTTTAACTGGATTGGCTTTAAGTGGAGTAGTAGCTGTTGCTATGACGTATTTAAGTGAAGAAATAGATCCAATTTTTTTAGCTTTTTCTATGGGTTTATATATTAGCGGAAATACTATAGGCGGATGTTTAGGTAGATTTTTAACGAGTATTTTAGCTACTTATTTTTCTTGGGAAATTGCTTTAAGAGTAATAGGAATTAGTGCTTTAATAACTGCTGGTTTATTTTTATATTTTTTGCCGAATTCAAAAAATTTTAACAGTTCTCCTTTAAATACAAGAAAATTGTTTTTTGATTTTTTATTACAATGTAAAGATCCAGCATTATCAAAACTATTTTTTATAGGTTTTATTATTATGGGTAGTTTCGTTACTTTATTTAATTATGTCGGATATCGATTGATGTTATCTCCTTTTTATATTAATCAAACTATTATTGGATTTTTATCTTTATTTTATTTGATAGGTGTATATAGTTCACCACAAGCTGGTATTTTAACTGAGAAATACAATAAAGGAATTGTATTAATTAGTGCTTTATTGTTAATGATATCAGGTTTGTTTATAACATTATCTAATCAATTATATTTTATTTTTACCGGTTTGATATTATTTGCAGCAGGTTTTTTCGCAGCACATTCTGTAGCCAGTAGTTGGATAGGACATCACACCACTGTTAGTAAAGCACAAACATCATCTTTATATTTATTTTTTTATTATTTAGGATCCAGTATTGTTGGTACTTGCGGAGGTTTCTTTTGGTTTTCCGGTGGATGGACTAGTATTTCTTTATTTATTTTTAGTATTTTAATTTTAGGAATTTTTTTAGCTATACGATTAGATCGCATAGAAAAAAATAATCAATGATATTTATTTTAAATTTAATTTTATTTAATAAATAATATGATTTACGTAAAATTATTTTTTTATATATAAAATAATGATATAAATAATAATTTTATTTGCTTGTTAAAGAATATTTTTTAAATTAATTTTATTTTTATATAATGATATTATTAAGAAAGCTACTCATTCAAAATATAATTTTTTTTATTTTTTAAATAAAAGTATAACTATATATGTAATTTTTTAGCGTATTAAGAAGTAATTAATATCTTTAATTTTTTAATAATTAAAAGTAATTTTATTTAATATTACATTTATAATATGGAAAATAATTAAATTGTTCTTGTTAATATTATTTAATTTGTAATATTAACAAGAAAAAATGTATAATCCATGTTATCTTTAAATTATTATCTACTTTTTTATGAGCTAAAAATTTTTTATTTAACGATATTGTTGATATAAAAGATTATTCTTTTTTAAAAAAAATAGATAAATTAACAAAATATTTATAGATATTTTGTATCACTTAATTATTTTACTTTTTATGAATAAATTTTCACATATATTTTTATACGTATATGTAAATTATAATTTTAGAATATTAAAAATATTTTTTAAAAACTTTTAAGTAAAAATGACATTTTAAAAAAATACTCTCACTATTTATTTTTTGTTTAAGTAAATAAAATACGAAAATTGATATTTATTTTAAGAAATTCAATTTTTTAATATGAAATATATTTCATATTGGTACAAATATAATCATATTATTGTAATGGAGAATAAATATCGAAACGATGTTTTCTCGACAGAATACTAAATGTAGATTTTATTCCTGACAGATAATTGGCATGACGTGGTCTTTTTACAATTACACGTTTTTTAGAAAATTTTCTAGATAATTTTAATAATTTTTCAGAGTCTTGATCATTTCCAATTAATGATCTTAAAAAATACATATCTTTTTTAACTGTATTTTTTTTTGAAATAGGATACATTGGATCTAGATATATAATATCTGGTTTTAATTTCAATATTTTTATTATATTAAAACTAGAGTCATAAATCAAGCTCATTTTTTTTTTAAGTAACGTATTAATCGTATGATTTTTATAATTTCTTTGTAAGGCATCATCTAATAAAGCAGCAATAATTGGATTTCTTTCTATCATACAAACTTGACAACCTAAAGCAGCTAATATAAAAGCATCTTTACCTAATCCAGCTGTTGCATCTAAAACGTTAGGATGATAATTATCTTTAATTCCAACTGCTTTTCTTATAGCCTCTTTCTTAAGTAAGCAACTTTTTATTCGATATACCATTTTTTTGTTAGCAAAATCGATCCAAAAATTACCTAAATGAGGTTCATCTCTTTTAAATATTTCTAATCTATTTTTTTTTATAATTAAAGCCATAATTGATGATGGATCATGTTTTAATCCCCATTTATTTGTGATATTTTTTTTTTTAAAGATTCATCTATTATATAAATTTTCATATTTTAAATATTATTAATTATTAATTTTTATCTAAGAAAATTAGTTTTTTAATTGTATATGATAAAAAATATAATTTTATTATATTTACATATTTTGAAAATATCAAATTTTAAATAATTAATTTTTATTATCATATATGAATATTAATTCAATTAAAATTTATATTTATTAAAAATTAATTATTAAAAAAAATAATATTGTATATATATAAGAAATCCTTTTGTTAGTAAATGTTTTTGCATCAAAAGAATGTAAAAAAAGTATTAATTTTATTTAATTTTAAAAAAAAAAAGAATATTTTTAATTAATTCGATCTCTGATAACTTGACTAAAAAACTAAATTCAAGTAAAAAGGAAGAATAAAGAATAAAAAGAGGACATAACATTATGTCATCCGTAACATTTTCAAGTCAAACACAATTCTTTGATTTAAAACATAAAGTAAGAATAGAAGAAAATAAAAAAATTAAAGCATACATTAAAAATAAAGATGAAAAAGATTCTTCATCTATTTCTTTGCAAAAAGATACTTCAGTAAACTTAGTTTCTGAAAATAAATCTGATCTTTATAGTATATCTACTAGTAATATGCCTTTAATTAAAAAACATAAAATTGTAAGAAAAGATATTAGTCGCTACAGTTCGTCAAATGCGGATATATTAAAAATAAAAAAATATATAAGTGATTTTATTTCAGATGATCCAACTCATAAATTCATTTCACTTACATCTACAGAAATAAACAAAAATAATAATAAAGTTACAAAGGTTGCTAAAAAATTAATAAATTTAGGAGAATTGACTTTAAATTCTTCTATTTCTTTTACTAAGAAAATAATTCATAAATTTATACATCATTTTAATAAACCATCAGTAAACAAAATATTTGATGAAAAAATGATTAATAAAATATTAGGACAGAAAGAAAATATATCTACAAATAAAAATCATAATAATAAAATAAAATTTACAGATGATATAAGTAGCAACAATATATTACCAGAGAAAGAAAATTCCATAAATAACGTATCTCTTTATGAACCTGAATATCAAAAAGAAATTTTTACAGGTGAAAACCGAAAATATCTTGTTATTTGGAAGCCACTAAATAAATTAAATTCATCCGTACAAGCTGTAAATTTTGCAAACCAATATCAAGATAATTTTTATGCATTAAAAAATACAAAAAAATTAGATAAGAATTTTATTTATTTAGGAGATAACGCGTTATTGACTGTTAATGGAAATAAAGTTCGTAAATCATCACCAATGTCAATGTTATATTCATTTAAGAAAATAATACCAAATCTTGAATCTAGACAATTGCTTTCTGCATATTTAAACCCTGATATTTTTACTCAAGCTTATTATGACGTTTATTCTAGACATCCAGATTTATCTGAATGTGAACAAAAAAGACCTGTAATTTCATATAATGTTCAAGAATTAAACAATGGAAAATTTGAATTAACAGCAACAAATACAGCAGAATTAATGCCTCTTGATAAAAATTCTGTTAGTAGATATAATATTCTTGGTATTAAAACAAAAATTTTAATATCAAAAAATTCTGAACCTGAAATTACATATGCTGCTTTTATTGAATAAATAAAATAAATTAATATTTTATATTAATTTTTTTAAAATATTAATATTAAAAAATTTATATATATTTATTAAATAAAAAAATAGGAATATAAAATGGAATTTATATTCCTATTAGACTAATTTTATATTATTAAAATAGTTAGATATTTATTATCAAAAATTTATTTAAAAATTATATCTTAGATAAACTTAATAATTTTAGATATAATATATCTGGATCAGTCAGAAAAACAAAATTTATAAGTTACCAATAATTTTCACTAGTTATATGTCCAGGATTACGACGATAATGTTTTCGCATATTCTTAATTTCTAAAAGAATTTTTTGCGTATCTCGAACCATGTTGGGATTTCCACACAACATAACATGCGAACAATTAGAATTTAATTCAAGTCCTACTTTATTTTCTAATTCTTGATTTTTTATTAAATTTGGAATTCTACCCATAAGCGAGTTATCTGTTTTTTCTCGACTGATAATATTATGAGTATGTAATTGCCCTTCATATTTTTTTTTCAATTTATTTATAAGAGGAGTGTAATTCAATTCATCAATGTATCGTACAGCATGTATTAATATAATATTTTTAAATTTTTTAATTTTATCTTTTTTATCTTGTAATATCGATAAATAAGGGCCGATACCTGTTCCTGTTGCAAACATCCATAAATTTTTACATTCAGGTATTTCTGATATAGTAAAAAAACCAAAAGATTCTTTTGTAATTAAAATTTCATCATTTGGTATTAAGTTGTATAGTTTGTGCGTCATTTTCCCTGATTTAACTAATATTATATAAAATTCTATATTTTTATTATCAGGTGCATTAACATATGAATAAGCACGTTGTATTTTTTTTTCGTTTTTAAAAGATAATTTAGTAAATTGTCCAGCAACAAATGGTTTAATTGGTGCATGTAATACTATGCTAAATAAATGTGAATTCCATTTTTTTATTTTTAATATTTTTCCTGTTATCCATTGTGTCATTTTAAATTCCTATTTTTATATAATATTAAATTAAAAATATATTTAAATTTTATTTTTTATATAATTTTCACTAATAATATTGTTATTAAAAATACAATATAATATTTAAAAAATTGATAATAAATATTGTTATCTAAAAAATGATGTTAATCATCATGTAAAACAATTAGCAAAGGAAATATAAAATCTAAAAAATAGGAATATTTTTATATTTATTAAGAAAAAATAAATTAAATATATTTTATTTAGTACTGATTAATATTTTTGATATTAGATTTAAAATATAAATTATTAATTTAAACTTATTTGTTTTGAATATATTTTATTCTTTTAGGAATAACTTTCCTATTTTAGATAAATCACTAATATAGGAAAGCTAATAATAGTTTTATTAAAGAATTACAAAACAAATTTACTGAGATCTTCGTTTGATATTAATTTATCTAAATGTTGTCTTACATAATCATGATCAATATTAATAATTTCTCCATTTTTTTCACTAGCATGAAACGATATATCTTCGGTTAAACGTTCTAATACAGTGTATAAACGACGAGCTCCAATATTTTCCATGGATTCATTTACTTGCCATGCTGTTTCAGCTATACGACGTATTCCTTCAGGAGTAAAATTAATCGTTACTCCTTCTGTTTTCATTAAAGCTTTATATTGCATAATAATGGAAGTAGTAGGTTCTATTAATATTCTTTCAAAATCGCTTACAGTTAGAGCTTTTAATTCCACACGAATAGGTAGTCGACCTTGTAATTCTGGAATGAGATCAGATGGAGTAGTAGTTTGAAAAGCACCAGAAGCAATAAATAAAATATGATCAGTTTTTACCATACCATATTTAGTTGATATTGTACATCCTTCTATCAAAGGTAATAAATCACGTTGCACTCCTTCACGTGAAACATCTGGTCCTGAAGAAGAACTACTACGTTTGCAAATTTTATCGATTTCATCGATGAATACAATACCTTGTTGTTCTACAGCGTTTATAGCAGATTTTTTTAATTCTTCTTGATTAATTAATTTATTTCCTTCTTCTTCTTTCAATAATTTAATAGCATCTTTTATTTTTAATTTTCTAATACTCTTTTTATTCCCTCCTAGATTTTGAAATAGAGATTGTAATTGACCTGTTAATTCTTCCATACCAGGCGGAGCCATAATTTCAACTCCCATTGGATGAGTTGCTATATTAATTTCAATTTCTTTTTCATCTAATTCACCGTTACGTAATTTTTTTCGAAAAATTTGAATAGTACTGGAAGGTTGATTGGAATCGTCGGATTCTTTCCAATTTTTTTTTACAGTGGGAACTAATATATCTAATATTCTATCTTCTACTTTTTCGTTGACATGGTTGTTATTTTTTTTTATAGTTTGCATACGTACTATTTTAATAGCAATGTCTGTCAAATCGCGAATAATAGAATCGACTTCTTTACCAACATATCCAACTTCTGTGAATTTAGTAGCTTCTATTTTTATAAATGGAGAATCTGCTAACTTTGCTAATCTTCTAGCTATTTCTGTCTTACCAACACCGGTAGGTCCAATCATTAATATATTTTTAGGTGTAATTTCACATTTTAGTTCATTATTGAGTTGCATGCGTCGCCAACGGTTACGTAAAGCGATGGCTACAGCACGTTTTGCTTTTACTTGACCGATAATGAATTTGTTAAGTTCTCTGACGATCTCGCGAGGAGTCATTTCAGACATGGGGATAATCCTTACTTTTCTGAAGGTAATTCTTTAATAGTAAAATTATTATTTGTATATATGCAGATATCAGCGGCAATATAAAGTGATTTTTTTACAATTTGGTTAGCGGAAAGCAAACTATTTTCTAGTAAAGCTATTGCTGCTGCTTGTGCATAAGGTCCACCTGAACCAATGGCTATTAGATCGTTTTCTGGTTGAATAACATCTCCATTTCCTGTAATAATTAATGATGTTTCTTTATCTGCGACAGCTAATAAAGCTTCTAATTTTCGCAATATACGATCAGTTCTCCAATCTTTTGCTAATTCAATAGCTGATCGTAATAATTTTCCTTGATACATCGCTAATTTTTTTTCAAATAATTCAAATAATGTAAAAGCATCAGCAGTTCCACCAGCAAATCCCGCTATTATTTTTTTATGATAAAGAGATCTTACTTTTTTCACGTTTCTTTTCATAATAGTATTGCCTAAAGTAGCTTGTCCATCTCCACCAATAACTACTTTATCTTTTAATCGAATGCTTAAAATAGTTGTCACGAATTAAATCCTGAATTATAAAAATAATGTATCTAGTATACTTGAAATTTAATTTAATATTGTAGTGAAATATAAAAATATAATTAATCTAATGATCTAAATTAATCTAAAAAAATTAAAAGAAAAAGTACATAAGATATAAATTTCAAAAGATTGTTATTATTTATATAAATTTACATATTTTATTTTTGAAAAAAATGATTTTTAATTTTTCATTTTTTAGAATTAATTAAATATTAATTTTTATTTTTTACTTTTAAAAAATAAAAAAAAGTAACTATTTTTAAAAGTAATTATTTAATTAGTATTAATATACTAAGTATTTTTATAATTTATTATTATTTTCACTCAGATATAAATTTTAATTTTATTTTTTATAAATATACAATTTTTACTATATTATTTTATTTGCAGTTTCTTTCTTAAGATAGTATTAATATACTATATTAATGTTTAGATATGTATTAATTAATATTAATTTTATATGAGTAAAATATATATATATTATATTTCATACATAATTTCAATGTAGGTGTGATATGAAAAAAAAAATTCATCCCAATTATCAAAAAATTACAGCAACATGTTCTTGTGGTAATATAATTTTATTTTTTTCTACTGTTAACAAGAATATTAATCTTGACGTATGTTCTAAATGTCATCCTTTTTATACAGGAAAACAGAGAATATTAGATACAGGAGGGCAAATAGAAAAATTTAATAAACGTTTTAAAATGATTAACAAGATATAATTTTTTTATTAAAAAAATATTTTCAACAAAAATTAAAAGAAATATAACAATATATTTTTATTAAGTATAAAATATTAATTACAGATATTGTTTATTATAAAATAATTTCTAATGTTTCGTATATAGTATTTTATAGAATTTTATTTTGAATATTTTGAATAAAACTTATTTTTAAATAAGTAAGTACGGAAGATCTGGGTTTATGTAATTAAGAAATCCAGATCTTTTCAGATAAGATTTATGTATAAATCTAAAATTTTTAAATATCTTGATTTTTTTAAATATTTTATATATAACGAGTTTTTTAATTAAAATAAAATTTTTTATTTAAAATGTAATTATTGATTTTATACATAATATTTTTTTAAATTTTATTGTATATTTAATTAATAATTATTTTTTTATTTTTTAGTTACAAATGATAAATAAGATATTTTTATGATATAAAACTAAGAAACCAATGTTATAATTTTAATAAGTTAATTTTTTTATTTATAAAATGGAATTTCAATTCAAAATAAATTAAAGTACGTAATATTTTACATATTTTATGTTAAATACTATCATTTAACGTAAAAATTAATAGCGGGAAACGAGATTCGAACTCGCGACCCCAACCTTGGCAAGGTTGTACTCTACCAACTGAGCTATTCCCGCATAATTTTAATATTTTTATTTAAAAAATCAAAAATTTTATTAAATATGTTTAATATTATATAAAAATATTGATATGTATTCAAGTTTTATTAATTATAAATAAATTAAAATTAATTTTTTAATGTGATTTAAGGATATTATTGTTTAAAAAGTACTTACGATAATACAATAATTCTTGTATTGAACTTTTAACGTCTTGCAATGCTGAATGATTATTTTCCTTTACATATTTTTTTACAATATCGGGTTTCCATAAAAGGATTATTTCTTTAATAGTACTGACATCAATATTCCTGTAATGGAAATATTTTTCTAATTTTGGCATATATTTAGATAAAAAACATCTATCGTGATGAATACTGTTACCACACATTGGAGAAGTATTACACAAAGTCCATTTTTTTAAAAAATTGATTGTTTTATTTTCGGCGAATTGTTCGTTATATAAACTTTGTTCTACTTTTTTAATTAAACCATTTTTTTTGTGTGTTTTTATATTCCATTTATCCATATTTTTTAGTGTTATTGAAGATTGGTGAATTGCTATTTCAGGTCCTATAGATAAAGTATTTAATTTTTTATCTGTAATTATAGTGGCAATTTCAATAATTCTATTTTTATTTGGATCAAGTCCTGTCATTTCTAAATCAAGCCAAATAAGATTATTTTTTTTATCCATTTTTATTTTTAATTCCTTGTATATACTTATATAATTTTATTTTACTAAACATTACTTAATATATTTATTATATAAATATATCTTAAATATAAAATTATTTTATGTATTTAAGTATATAAGAAGTGTTTTTTAATCATTAATAGTTTAGTATTTGTGTATAAATTTTATTATAAAAAATATTTATTATTGAATTTTCTAATAAAATTAATAGAATTAACATAAAAAAATACATAAATATAGTTTTTTATTTTATTAAAAATATTGAGTTTAATTAATGTTGATATATATTAATTGATTTTAGTAATAATAAAATAAAAACGTGTATATTTTAACGTAAGAATATAAAATAATTTATTTATAAGATAATTAAAAATATCGGGAACGTTGTTTTATTATATTTTTCCTGAATAAAATAAAGTGTATATAGGAAAATTTTAATGGTATTAAATGTTTTATTTTATTAATTTTCATTAATATAAAATTTTATTTTTATTTTACATTTATGCATTGATCATTACAATATAAAATAGTTATTTAAATAAATTAAAGATTGATATCTAGTATAATATTAGAAAATATTTTATAGATATAAAATTTGATATTTATTTTAAATGAATATGTACATCAATAGCTATTTTAAATATTAAAGAGTAAGTATGAAAAATATTAATCCTGTTGAAACTATTGCTTGGAAAGAATTAAAGAATCATTATAAAATTATAAAAAATATGCATATATCGGATTTATTTTTAAAAGATAATCAACGTTTTAAAAAGTTTTCGTTATGTTTTAATGATGAAATTTTAGTTGATTTTTCTAAAAATTTAATTACTGATGAAACTATACTAAAACTGTTAAATTTAGTTAAAGAAATAAATTTATATAGTGCCATCAAAGCTATGTTTCAAGGAGATAAAATAAATAGAACTGAAAATCGTGCTGTTTTACATATAGCTTTAAGAAATAAAATTAATTGTCCAATTATGTTAGATGGTAAAAATATTATGTTAGATATTAATTTTATTTTAAAAAAAATGAAGAATTTTTCTGAAAAAATAATCAACGGTGATTGGAAAGGATGTACCGGTAAAAAAATTACTGATATAGTAAATATTGGAATTGGAGGTTCTGATTTAGGTCCCCGTATGGTTACAGAGTCTCTTCGTCCTTATAAGAATCATTTAAATATGCATTATGTATCAAATATAGATGGTATAGAGATTTCTGAAGTACTAAAAAAAATATCTTATGATACTACATTATTTATTATTATTTCGAAAACTTTCACAACTCAAGAAACAATGACAAATGCATATACTGCTAGAAATTGGTTTTTAAAATTTACAACTGATAAAAATAATATCAGACAACATTTTGTTGCTGTATCGACGAACACTGAAAAAGTAATAAATTTTGGAATTCATGCGAAAAATGTTTTTACATTTTGGGATTGGGTAGGAGGTCGTTATTCTCTTTGGTCTTCTGTTGGTTTATCTATTGTACTATCTATTGGTTTTAAAAATTTTTCCAAATTATTAAAAGGTGCTTATGATATGGATATGCATTTTTATCAAACTCCATTTGATAAAAATATTCCAGTATTGTTGGCTCTTATTGGTATTTGGTATAATAATTTTTTTTGTGCAGAAACAGAAGCAATTTTCCCATATGATCAAAATATGCATCTTTTTCCTGCTTATTTACAACAAGGTAATATGGAATCTAATGGAAAAAATATAGACCGTAATGGGGAAAATATTTCGTATCAAACAGGACCAATTATTTGGGGAACACCTGGAACAAATGGTCAACATGCTTTTTATCAATTAATATATCAAGGTACTAAATTAATACCTTGTGATTTTATTGCTCCGATTATTAGCCATCATATGTTACATGATCATCATGAAAAATTATTGTCTAATTTTTTTGCACAAACTAAAACGTTGGCATTTGGCAATATAGCGAAAAATATTCAAAAAAATGATGAAAAATTTTCTAATGTTGATTTGAAAGAATCAACACATATGTTTCAATATAAAAATATTAAAGGAAATATTCCAACAAATTCAATTTTATTAAGAAAAATTACACCTTATACTTTAGGAGTATTAATTGCAATGTATGAACATAAAATTTTTACTCAAGGTATAATATTTAATATTTTTAGTTTTGATCAGTGGGGAGTTGAATTAGGTAAAAAAGTAGCTGATAAAATTTTATACGACCTCAAAAAAAATAAAAAAAATATAAATTATGATATATCTACAAATGGTTTAATTAATTTTTATAATATATGGATAAATAAAAATCAAAAACGGAATTAAAATAACAAATATATTCAATATTATTAATTTTAATATATTTATTGATTAAATATGTTTTTAAAATATAAAAAATAAAAAATATTTTTTTTTTTAGAAAAATGTTTTTTATTAGAAATAATTTAATTTTTTTAAATTTAAAAAAAAAAATTTTAAGATATTTTTTTTAACAAAATTATTAATTTTTTATTAAGTATAAAGATGAATATTTTTATGAGAATTTATCATGGTTATTCGTATTCTTCCTGTGGAAATAATTAATCAAATTGCAGCAGGAGAAATTATTTATAGTCCTAGTTCAGTTATCAAAGAACTTATAGAAAATAGTATTGATTCTGGTGCTACTAAAATTTTTGTTAATGTTGAAGAAAGTGGATTGCAATCCATTAGTGTTTCTGATAATGGTTCAGGTATGGATAAAAAAAATTTAAAAATAGCTATATTACAGCATACTACTAGTAAAATATCTTCTTTGAATGATTTAGCAAATATAAATAGTTTAGGTTTTCGTGGTGAAGCTTTATCAAGCATTACTTCAATATCCCGTACTACTTTAATTTCTTGTACTAAAAAAAATGAAGAAGCATGGTCATTATATACAGAAGGATATAATAATCCATTAATATTCAAACCAACATCTCATCCTGTAGGTACCAGCGTAATAGTATGTGATTTATTTTATAATGTTCCTGTTCGTCGGAAATGTACAAAAAACACAAAAAATGAATTTCTTAAAATTCATGAAATAGTACGTCGTATGGTGTTATCTAAAAATAATATTGATATTACATTAAAACACGATAATAAATTAATTAAACATTACACTAAAATAGATAATATTAATCAAGAGAAGAATAGATTACAAAATGTATTTGGATTTGATTTTGTACAAAGTTTAATACCAATAGATTTGAAAAATGAATTTATGCGTGTTTATGGTTGGATTTCATTATCTAAAAAAAGTTCTTGCTACAACAATAAAAGATATCATTATGTAAATAATCGTATTGTAAACAATCATATTATTCGTCATGCAATACATCAAGGTATTAAAGAAATATTTAATAAGAATGTTTTTTATTCTTCTATTTTTTATGTTTTTATTTCTAATGATCAAATAGATGTCAATATTCATCCTAATAAATCTGAAATAAAATTTCATCAATCTCGTTTAGTTCATGGTTTTATTTATCAGGCAATAATTTATGCTTTTAAAAAAAGTAATAGGAAAAATGCAGTTATTAAATCTACTGATTGGATAATAGATAATTCTAAAATATCTGGTAAAAATTATTTCAGAAAAAAGGAAGAAGAAAAAAATATAATTTTTAAAAAAAAATATTTTAAAAACATATCAAATGATAGTAAAATTATTAAAGAAGAAAGGAAAGAAATGTATTTTTTTAAAAAAAATGTTTTATTTAACAATTTTTATAAATGTTTTGGGTATTTGTTATCTTTAATTTATGATTCTTATTTAATGGTTGAAAATATTAAAGGATTTGCATTAATTTCTCTTCCTATGGTTGAAAGATTAGTTTTTATTAGCAATATAAAAAATACTAAAAATAATAAAATAAAATTGTTTATTTTACCTAAATTTTTTAAAGTTAAAATTACTTCTGTAGAATACGAGTCTATCATAAATAATAAAAATATTTTATTAAAATTTGGATTAAATTTTTTTATTACTTCTCATTTTTTTTATTTAAAATCTATACCTTTAATTTTAAAAAAACAAGATTGGAAAAAATTGTTTTTATGTTTTTTAACATATATTTTTTTAAAAAAAAATATTACTTATGAAACATTATTAAGATGGTTTGCTTTAAATATAAAAATATCAAAAACAAAATGGGATAATTTTAAAATTATGAAAGTATTATCAGATATGGAAGAATTTTGTCCTATTTTTATAAAACATCCGCCTTCAGAATTATTTCAACCAATAAATTTCGATGAAAAAATAAGATTTTTAAGAACATGATAAAAATTATATCAAATAAACCTATAGTTATTTTTATTATGGGTCCAACTGCAAGTGGAAAAACTAAAGTAGCTATTTCTTTGCGAAATTATTTACCTGTAGATATTGTTAGTGTAGATTCAGGTTTAATATACAAGGATTTGAATATCGGAACAGCTAAACCTACTGAAAAAGAACTTTTAAAGGCACCGCATAAATTGATTAATATTAAAAATTCAGAAGAAAATTATTCGGTAGGTGAATTTAAAGAACATGCTTTAACAGCAATATCAGATATTGTTCATCATAACAGAATCCCTTTATTGGTAGGTGGAACAATGTTGTATTATAAAGTATTGTTAGAAGGTTTGGCATTATTACCATCTGCTAATATGGAATTACGTAATCACTTATTGAAAGAAGTAAAAATCATTGGTGAGATTGCTTTACATAAAAAACTAAAAAAAATAGATCCGATTTCGGCAAACAGAATTCATCCTAATGATTTACAAAGAGTTATAAGAGCACTAGAAGTTTTTTTAATTTCAGGAAAAACATTGTCTGCATTAATAAAAAAATCTACTTATAATTTTCCTTATAGAGTAATTCAATTTTCATTAATACCAAGAAATATGTTTTTATTATATGACAATATTGAATTGAGGTTTAGAGAAATGTTAGATTTAGGATTTGAAAAAGAAGTTGAATGTTTATTTAATAGAAAAAATTTAAATATTAATTCATGTTCTATTAATAGAATAGGATATTATCAGATGTGGAAATTTTTATCTGGTGATTTAAGTTACAGAGAGATGATAGAACAATCTATCAGAGCTACCCGTCACCTAGCCAAACATCAAATGACATGGTTAAAAAAATGGAATAATATTCATTATGTATATAATGATAGTGTTAGTTTATCTGTTAATCGAATATTAAATATTTTTAAAAAATTTAAATCTAATATGATTATTTAGTATATATTTTTTTATAGTTTAAAATATATTTATTTTTTATCAACAATAATGTTGTTATATATTAATTATATATTTAAATAAATTTGAAATCTATTGTATATAAAACGTTTTAAAATTATCACAAATATGAAAGAATAATATATTTCATTAATCAATGCATTTTTTTATTTATTTTAAATATTAATTAATTTTTATTAAGTATTTAATTAATATTATAGCTTGATGTAAATAAATTTAAAATTAGAATTTTAATTGATGATTTAATATTGTAGATAAAATTTTATTTTAGTAAATTAACTTAGATATAAATAAGCTTAATAATATGTAATTAATTTTATAAGAATGGAGTATTAATATGGTTTGGAATGAACCTAGTGATGATAGATCAAATCGTGATCCATGGAGAAAACAAAATAATAAATTAAAAAAAAATGTGAAAAAATATAAATCAAACAAAATATTTTTTTTTAATTTAAAAAAATATTTTATTATATTAAGTAAATTAATAAAAAATTATAGTAAAAACTTTAGTTTATCTAAAAATATTAAAATTCCAATTATTATTGTATTAATATTTGTTCCATTATTATTATTTTTTAAAGGATTTTACGTTGTAAAAGACACTGAACAGGGAGTAGTAATTAATTTGGGTAAATTTAGCCGTATAGTAAATCCAGGATTACATTGGAAAATAATTTTTATTGAACAAGTAAAATATATTAATGTTGCAACAATAACAGAAATAACATTATCTAATTTATTATTAAATGCAGAAGAAAAACTGTTAAATATAGAAACAAATATAGCATATAAAATTGTAAATGCTAAAGATTATTTTTTTTCAGTTAAAAATCCTGATGAAATTATGCGGCAAATAATTAATGGTACGTTATACCATGTAATAGGAAGTTTTAATACAGATAAAATTTTAATAAAAGATAATGATTTTATTGAAAAAATTATACAGAAAGAAATAGAAAAAAAAATAATATTATTCAAATTGGGTATAAAAATCATAGATATACATTTTAACAAAATTACTTTTCCGAAAGAAGTAAAAAATTCATTTGATGCAATGCAATTAGCTTTAAAAAATAAAGAAAAATATATTAAAAAAGCTAAAAGTTATGCAGATGAAGTTATTTTTTTAGCTAATAATAAAGCCAGTTATATTTTAAGACTGTCTAAATTATATAAAATGTATAAGATAATAAAGTTAAATAGGAATATAGTTCTTTTTTCTAAAATATTCTATAAACATGAAGTAAAAAAAATTTTTTTTATAAAAAATTTATATTAAATTAATGGAAAATACGTTAGTTATTATTAATACATCTTAATAAATAAAAAATAAAATTAAATTAATTATTTCATAAAATAATTTATTACTAAATATTTATCAATTTAATTCATATTTTCATTATCCATTCAGTATTAATACGAAATCTTATTCTTTTTTTTTTAAATATCAATCATATTGGTTATTTTTTATAAAATTTCAAAAAAATTTTCTTATAATTTAAAAAATATAGAAAATATTATTAAATATATAGGTATACGAAACATATGAATAAAATTTATATTTCATTATTAGGTATTTTTTGTTTTTTTTTATGTACTGGTTTTTTTTTAATAAAAGAAGAAGAACGTGGAATTATATTGCGGTTTGGAAAAATAATGCAGGATAAAGATGAAAGAGTAATAATTTACAAACCAGGATTACATTTTAAATTTCCTTTAATAGATTCAGTAAAGAAAATAGATATTCAGCTTCATACAACAGAAAATAGATCTTATTTTTTTATTGCTAAAGAGAAAAAGAATTTTATTGTAGATTTTTATATTAGATGGAAAATAAATGATTTTGGTCGTTATTATTTAGCTACTGAAGGTAATAAAATTTATTCAACAGAAATGATTTTAAAACGTAAATTTAATGATATATTAAATCAGAACATGAAAAATTTAAATAAAAATCAATTTATTTTGTGTAAAAAAAATTTGTTTAATCGAAATACACATAGAATTTTTAATTTTTATCCATTTTTTTTTAATGATTCTTTTTTTAAATCATATTTTTTAAAAAATAATATGATTTCAGAAAAATATATCTCCTTTGAAAAATTAATAAGCAGTATTAATTCAACAAGTTTAGGAATCAAAATAATTGATATATCCATAAAAAAAATGAATTTTTCTGTTGAAACAATGAATAAAATATACTTGATGATGATATTAGAAAACGAATTAGTTTCTAACAATGAAATGTTAAAAGGACAATTTACAGCTAAAAAAATTAAATTGGATGCTGATTATAAAGTTATGAAAATATTATTTAATGCACAAAGAAAAGGATTACTTATTCGAGAATTAGGAAAAGTTACTTCTTTAAAATTGTTCTCTGATGTTTGTAAAAAAGAACCTTATTTTTATTTTTTTCTTAAAATATTTGAATCTTATAAAAAAAATTTTTGTGGTGAAAGAAATTTAATAATAAATAAAGATAATATTTTTTTTAATACATGTAACAAAAGTTAAACATAGTTAATTTATATTAATCAAAAATTATCATTTAAAAATAAAAATATGTAATAATCATAAAAATGTTATTAAAGTATATTTATTGAAAATATTTTATATATTAATACATATTATATTTTTATATAAAAAATAATTTTTTAAAATAGGTTATTTAAAATTTATGTATAAAAACATTGTTATATTAGGTGCCCAATGGGGTGACGAAGGAAAAGGTAAGATTGTAGATGTGTTAACTAAAAAAGCTAAATATGTTGTACGTTATCAAGGAGGACATAATGCAGGACATACTTTAGTTTTAAATGGTAAAAAAATTATTCTTCATGTTATTCCTTCGGGTATATTACATAAAAATGTAATAAGTTTATTAGGAAATGGTGTTGTAATTTCTCCTTCTGCATTAATAGATGAAATTGAAGAATTAGAAAAACAAGGTATTGATACTAAAAATAAAATATTTATTTCTGAAAACTGTTTTTTAATTTTACCTTATCATGTTCAGTTAGATATAGCCAGAGAGAAAAAAAATGGGGAAAATGCTATAGGAACAACCAAACGGGGAATTGGTCCTGCTTACGAAGATAAGGTTGCAAGACGTGGATTACGTATTGGTGATTTACGAGATAAAAAAAATTTTTCTATTCATTTAAAAAAAATAGTAGATTATTATAATTATCAGTTAATACATTTTTATCAAGCAAAACCTGTAGATTATAATGATATTTTAACAGGTGTTTTAACTTTATCTGATAAATTAATAAATATGATATCGGATATTCCAGATCTATTATATACTGCTATTAAACATAATGAATTAGTAATATTTGAAGGAGCACAAGGTACTTTATTAGATATTGATCATGGAACTTATCCTTATGTTACATCATCTAATAGTACTTCTGGAGGAGCTAGTACTGGTTCTGGAATTGGTCCTTTAAATTTTGATTATATACTTGGAGTTGTAAAATCATATACAACTCGTGTAGGTTTTGGTCCTTTTCCAACAGAAGTATTTAATGAATTAGATGATTATTTTTGTGAATACGGATCTGAATTTGGTTCTACAACAGGAAGAAGAAGAAGAACTGGTTGGTTAGATATAGTTGCGTTAAAAAGGTCTATAAGAATTAATTCTTTGTCAGCTTTATGTTTAACAAAATTAGATGTATTAGATAAATTAAAGGAAATTAAAATTTGTACAGCATATAAATTGTTAAAAAATAATTCTATTGTTACTAATACTCCATTCTCTATTAATGATTGGAATAAAATAAAACCAATTTATGAAATTATACCAGGTTGGCAGGAGAGTACTTTAGGTATTAATTCTTTATCTAAATTACCTTCAGCAGCAAAAAATTTTGTTAAGAGAATAGAAGAATTAACAGAATTACCGATTGATTTTATATCTACGGGTCCTGATCGTAAAGATTTAGTAATATTAAATTATTTATTAAATTTTTAAATAATGAAAGATGATATATAATTGGTTATATGTTCCATATATAATATGATTTTTAAAAATAATATTGGGAATTTGTGTTCTATTTTTTATTTATATAAAAATGTTAATTTAAATGTAATCTTTTTTTTAATAAAAATCTTAAATTATAATTTTGAAATTAGATAGATAATCAAACATTTTTGATAATTTTATTAATTTTTATAAAAATCTTTATTTTTATAAATTTAATTTATATAATTTTTTGTTATTAATTTTTAAATTAATTTCATTAAATTTATCATTTAATATTATATAATATAATAATTATTTTTTAAAATTTTCATGTAGATAAGAATAAGATAAAGATATCAAAATTTTTATATTTTTGTAATATTTTATTTTTAATAATATATAAACTTTTTATATAAAATAATTTTTAATTTTATGAAATATCATGTATTGAGTTTTTTCGTTTACTGAGATATATTATGTTTATAACGCAATTATTTTTTAATACAGTTCCTTTTTTTATAAAAATTTATTTTAAAATAAATAATCTTTAAAAGGATCAATATAATGAGTTTTTATGAAATAATATTTATGGTTCATCCTGATCAAAGTGAACAAGTGCCAACTATGATAGAAAAATATAAGCGTTTAATAAAAAAAAATAGCGGTACTGTTCATCGATTAGAAGATTGGGGAAGACGTCAGTTAGCTTATTCTATTAATAAATTACATAAAGCACATTATGTACTAATGAATATTGAAATTGATTCTAAATTTATTCGTACGTTAGAAAATGATTTTAGATTTAATACTGCCATTATACGTAATATTATTATCAATATGAAAAAGGCAATAATAGAACCTTCTCCTATGGTAAAAGCAAAAGAAGATAAAAAAGATAAAAAAGAAGATTTGTTAGCGTAATTATAATTACGTGTATTTAATTATATATATGACGATAAAATATTAATGAAATCATTAGTGTTATTATTACTACTACTATTTTTGTGTTAAAAAAAGGAATATATTAAGATGGTTCGTTATTTTCGTCGTCGTAAGTTTTGTAAATTTACAGCAGAAAAAATAAAAGAAATAGATTATAAAGATATCTCTATCTTAAGAAATTATATAACTGAAAGTGGTAAAATTGTGCCTAGTAGAATTACTGGAACTAAAGCTAAATACCAACGTCAATTATCTCGTGCTATCAAAAGAGCCCGATATTTATCTTTATTACCATATACAGATAAACATCAGTAATTATTTTGTGAAAAATAAAGAGGATTCATTAATGCAAGTTATTCTTCTTTCTAAAGAAAAACAATTAGGTAATTTAGGTGAGTTAATTGATGTAAAATCAGGTTATGCAAGAAATTATCTTTTACCTAAAGGAAAAGCAATTTTAGCTACTAAAAAAAATATTGAAATTGTTGAGTTGCAAAAAATTAAATTAAAAGAAAAAATAGCTAATAAATTAGCTATTGCTCAATCTAAGGTAAACAAAATAAATTCGATCGAATCAATAATAATAAAATCTAAATCTGGAGAAGAAGGTAAATTATTTGGTTCCATAGGAACTCGTGATATTGCAGAAGCGATAACTTTATTAGGTGTTCCAATTAATAAGAATGAAATTCGTTTACCAAATGGTAAATTACGTTATATAGGTGAACATCAAGTAATATTTCATCCTCATAATGAAGTAACTGTAATGATTACTATACATATTGTTTCTAACTCTTAAAATAAAATATACATATTTTAAACTGTACTATCATACTATTCTGAATAAAAGAGTTTAATTAAATGTTAAATGAAATTTTTAAATTAGTTAAAGAAGTAGGTAGTGTGATAATGCAACATTATAGCAAAACAAAATTAATTAATGTCTCTTATAAATCAGATGGATCTCCTGTAACTACAGTAGATAAAATAGCGGATGATATAATTAAAAATAGATTAAAAATTATTAATCCAGATATTCCTTTATTATCTGAAGAAAGTTTTTCCAATTGGAACAAAAATAGAAATTGGAATAAATATTGGTTAATCGATCCATTAGATGGGACCAAGGAATTTTTAAATAAACGATGTGAATTTACGGTTAATATTGCATTAATTAAAAAAGGAATTCCTGTCTTTGGTGTAATTTATGTTCCTTTTTTTAAAACATTGTATTATACAAATAATAATAAATCCTGGAAAGAAGAAAAAGGACATACAAAAGAAATTCATGTTAGTGATAATACTCCATCACGTATTGGGTTAAGTTATTCCCATACAGACAATAATATTTATAATTATTTAGAAAAATTAGAATCTTATAAAATAATCAAAATAGGTTCTTCTTTTAAATTTTGTTTGGTTGCAGAAGGTAAAATACAGTTTTACCCTCGTTTAGGGAGAACTAAAATTTGGGATACAGCTGCTGGAGATGCTTTAGTAACTGCTGCTGGAGGTATAGTAAATACGTGGAATCGAATACCATTGAATTACTATCCTAAGTTTAATTTTTTTAATCCAGGATTTTTTGCTGCAACTAATGCAAAATTATATGATATAATATTTAGTGAATATAAAATTAATAATGAACTATGATAAAAATCATATTATGAATAAAAAAATTGATATTAGAATTTTAGATTCTAGAATTGGTACAGTTTTCCCATATTTAAATTATGCCACTAAAGGATCTTCTGCTATAGATTTACGAGCATGTATAAAAAAAAAATTAAAATTGTCATCTTTGGAATCAATTTTATTACCTACTGGAATTGCTATTCATATTTCTGATCCTGAAATTACTGCTATGATTTTACCTCGTTCCGGTTTAGGACATATTTTTGGTATTGTTTTAGGTAATTCAGTCGGTTTATTAGATTCTGATTATCAAGGTCAGATAATGGTTTCTATTTGGAATAGAAGTGACAAAGAATACACAGTGCAACCTGGTGATAAAATAGCACAAATGGTTTTTGTACCTATAATTCGTCCAGTATTTAATATAGTAAATAATTTTACTATAAGTACCGAACGAGGTAAAAAAGGTTTTGGTCATTCTGGAAATCAATAATTTTAAAATTATTCTGTTTTATTTATACCATACCTAAGACGATAATTATATAATTTATCTAAATTATATTTCATATCTTTTTTTTCTGATAGATAATTAATTAAATCTTGCATATTAATAATAGATATTACTTTACAACCATATTCGTCTTCTATTTCTTTTACAGCAGAATAAGTTTTGTTACCTATTTCTTGACGATCTAACGCCACAATTATTGCTGAAATAACAATTTTACTTTTTTGTTGAATATGTTTCATTGCACTTTTAATAGCTGTACCAACTGTAATTACATCATCTATAATTATAATATTTTTTTTTAATTCATGACCTATTAGTGTTCCTCCTTCACCATATTTTTTAATTTTTTTTCTGTTAAAACAAAAAGGAAGATTGATATTATAATATTGATTTAAAGAAAAAGATGTAGATGTTACAATAGGAATTCCTTTATAGGCTAATCCATAAAGAATGTTGCACTTTATTTTTGATTCTATTATAGCATGAGCATAAAATTTACCTAATTTAAATATATCTTTCCCAGTACAGAATAATCCAGAATTAAAAAAATAAGGACTTTTTCTTCCTGATTTTAAATTAAAATTACCAAATTGTAATACTTTCTTTTCTAAAGAAAACTTAATAAATTCTTTTTTCCAATTGATCATTTTACTTACCTTGTTATTTTATAAAAATTTTATTAAAGATATATATATGCAGTATATAAAAATTTTTATAAATATAAAAAAGATAATTCTATCTGATATAAAATAAAAATTTTATATCAAAAGTTTTAAATTTAAATAATTTATTAAATATTTTTGGCCCCTGCTGGATTTGAACCAGCGACCAAGCGATTATGAGTCGCCTGCTCTTACCTCTGAGCTAAGGGGCCAAATTTCTTATTTTAAAACTAATATATATTATTATTTTAATGATAATATTTCAAGTGATATTCTTTATATTTTATAAATTTTATATGTAAAAGTTTTTTTTAATATGTTTTTATGTATGTAAATAAAATTTATTGATTTATAAAAAAAATAATGATAAAATACAATTTTCCTCTGTAGTTCAGTTGGTAGAACGGCGGACTGTTAATCCGTATGTCACTGGTTCGAATCCAGTCGGAGGAGCCATAAAAATTTTTATTAATATATTTTATAATTTTTAAAATTTAAATTTGATATATGATATGATAAATTTAATTGTATTAAAATTTATTTTTAGTTTAATATATATTAAATATTTTTTTTTAATTGGTAACAGTGCATAAATTAATGTAATATATTTTTTAGATTATCTATATTTTATTTTAAATATTTTTTTTGATAAAAATTATTTTTATTTATTAATAGTAAGTAATGTGATTATGACAAAATTTCTTAAAAAATATAAAAAAAATATATCAACATTTATTTTTTATGATTATGAAACTTTTGGAACAAATTCTGCTTTAGATAAACCTGCGCAATTTGCATGTATTCGTACTGATATTAATTTTAATATTATTGATAAACCAAAAATATTATATTGTTACCCTCCAATAGATTATTTACCAAATCCTGAATCAATATTAATTACAGGTATTACTCCACAAAAAACATTTTTAGATGGTTATAATGAATTTTATTTTTCTAAATATATCTATAATATTCTTAATGTAGGTAATACTTGTGTTATAGGTTATAATAATATTCTTTTTGATGATGAAATTACTCGAAATATTTTTTATAGGAATTTATTAGATCCTTATTCTTGGAGTTGGAAGAATGGTAATTCTCGTTGGGATTTATTGGGTGTTTTGCGTACATATTACGCACTTCGACCTAATGGAATAAATTGGCCGATAAATGACACAGGAATGCCTAGTTTTAAATTAGAGGATATTAGTAAAGAAAATAACATTTCCCACATTACAGCGCATGACGCTCTATCGGATGTTTATGCAACTGTTGCGTTAGCAAAATTGTTAAAAGAAAAAAATGCAAAATTATTTCAATTTTTATTTGACATACGTACTAAAGTACAATTATTAAGTTTAATAGATACAAATAATATGACGCCAATATTTTATATATCTGGATTATTTGGTGCTTCTCGGAGTAATATTGGTTTAATATCTCCAATATTACGACATCCTAAAAACAATAATATATTAATAGGTATTGATTTAAGTAAAAATATACTTCTTTTAATTAATTATTTAAAAAAAATATATACTAAAAAATTAAATTATAATGAATTATTTTCATTAGGATTGTTATTTATATATTTAAATAGATGTCCGATATTTGTTCCTTTAAATTGTCTTTTGAAAAAAGATTTAGATAGATTAAATATTGATAAGCAAAATTGCTATAGTAATTTATATATTTTAAAGAGAACATTATCAATTAAAAACTATATTTTATTTTTTTTAAATTATAGTTATGATGTATTACCAAAAGATATTGATTTAAAAATTTATGATTCTTTTTTTTGTAATCAAGATAAAAAAATTATAGAAAAATTACATGTACAACTTCCATTAGATGATGTTGATGAGAATTTTTTTTTTCGTGATAATAGAATTGAAAAAATATTATTTCGTTGTAAAGCTCGTAATTTTCCTATTTTTTTAAAAAATAATGAAAAAAAAGTATGGTTTAAATATTGTAGCACAGTTTTAAATAAGAAATTAATATCTAAATATAGATTAAACATAAAATTTTTATTAAAAAAACATAATGAAGATGAAAAAAAAATTTTTTTATTAAAAGAGTTGTTAATTTATTCTGAAAATTTAGAAAGTTATATTTTTTGTTGTTAATTCATTAATATTATCTTTTAATTTCCTTGTTAATTAGTAATATTATATTTATTTTATTATCTTTAATTTTATGTTTTAAATAATTAGTAATGAATGTAAAATGAAATTTTTATTTAATAATTTACATTTTTATAGTAGTGGTTATAATATCGGTTCATATTAAAGTATTTTTAACAAAATATATTTTTAAAAAAAGTATTTTGTTATTATTAATTGATTGGTATTAGTACTATATTTCATAAATTTATTTATTTTTAAATAAGAAATTTTCCATATGTTTTTCTATTATTTTTCTGTCATTTAAATTTAACATATTTAATTTTTTTTCATTGATTATCATTGTTTGTTTAGACATCCATATTTTCCAGGCTGATTTAGAAATTTCATTATATATACGTTTTCCTAATATTCCTGGGTATATTTGGTATTCTTGTCCTTCTGCTTCTTTTTTTAAAAATTTACAAAAAATGATACGATTCATTGGCTATTTTACCTCATATTTTTTAAGAATGGTTATAATTTTTTTAACAGGACTGGATAAACCAATTAATTGTGGATTTATAAGGTTATACCAAATTGCATAGTTATGATGAATATTTTTTTTTTGCGATAAAGTTACAGTTATATGTATAGGTATAATATGTAATTTTAAATGGGTAAAATAATGGTAAAAAGGATTAATGATTTGTTTTTTACTTTTTTTAATATTTTTTTCATTTATCCAAGATTGAGCATTTATTTCTTTATAAAATTCCGGGAAAGAAAATAAATTAGCCCATATTCCATATGATGGTCTTTTTTTTAAGAATATAAAATGATTATATTGTAAAATTAAAAAATAAAAAGTTTTTTTTAAAATATTTTTGTAACTATTTTTTTTAGGGTAATCTTCACAATTTTTATTTGATAATGATATACAATTGATATTTAATGGACAAATATGACATTTTGGTTTTATTCTTGTACAAATTAAAGAACCTAAATCCATCATAGCTTGATTAAATTTTCCAGTATTATGTATTGGAGTAATGTTATTGATAATTTTCCATAGTTTACTTTCTGTTTTTTTTTCATTTATTTTTATATTAATTGCATAGTAGCGAGTAATAATTCTTTTTACATTACCGTCTAAAATAGGATAATAATATCCGAATGCTAATGACAAAATAGCTCCAGCGGTAGATTTTCCTATTCCAGGTAATTGAATTAGTTCAAAAAAATTATCTGGAAATTTATTTTTATATTTTTCAGAAATAATTTTGGTTGTTTTATATAAATTTTTTGCTCTAGCATAATATCCTAATCCGCTCCAAAGAAAACATATTTCATTCATAGAAGCTTTTTTTAAACTGTTAAAGTCTGGAAATTTTTTAATAAAGGCATTGAAATAAGGAATGACAGTTTTTACTTGTGTTTGTTGTAACATTATTTCTGATAGCCAAATTTTATAAGGTGTTTTTTTTATTTGCCAAGGTAATTTTTTTCTACCATGAATGTGGTACCAATTTATAATTAATTGATAGAATTTATAAAAAGTATTCATATATTTCTAATCCTATTGTAATATAATTTTTATTAATTTCGTGTAAGTTTTTATGTTTGTTAAACAATATTATTTAAATAAAATTCAAATTTTTATATTATAATATTTTTATGTAATTTTAAAAATAATACATAAGGATTTTAATATGATTGAGAATATTATAATTCCGAAATATAATAATAATGGTATATTTTTACGTCAGATTCGTAGTTTTGTTCTTAGAAATAAAAAAATTAATGATTCTGGTATAAAAATTATAAAGAATATTTTCCCTATTTTGGGTTTATCATTTAAGACAGAAAAAATAGATTTGAATAAGATTTTTGATTCTATATCTCCTATAGTATTAGAAATTGGATTTGGAACAGGAAAAACGTTAGTAGATACTGCTTTAAAAAACAGTAAAAAAAATTTTTTAGGTATTGAAGTGCATCAAAATAGTTTTTTAAAATGTTTAAAATATGCATTTTTTAAGAAAACAAAAAATTTAAAGGTTATATATCATGATGCAGAAGAAGTAATGTTATATATGATTAAAAATAGAACATTGTCTACAGTACAATTATTTTTTCCTGATCCGTGGCATAAAAAAAGACATCATAAAAGAAGAATTTTGAAAAAAAAATTTATTAATTTAATTTTAAAAAAATTAGTTATAGGTGGTACATTACATGTAGCTACTGATTGTCAGAGTTATGCAGATGATATTATTGAAATAATAAATCACATTCCAGAATATAAAAATTTGTCAGAAACAAATAATTATATTATAAGACCAAAGAGTCGTCCTGTAACTAAATTTGAAAAAAAAGCTATTGTTTTGAATAAAGTTATATTTGATTTATTTTTTGAAAAAATAAGATGATATCAATCATGTAAAAACATTTCTAACAAAGTATTTAAAAATAATTTTCCCTTTTCTGTAGTTTTCCAAGTAAGTAATGTTTCTTGCAAATAATTTTGAGAGATAGCAGATTCAATATTTTTTTTAATATATTTTTCTTTAAGAAAAGTATATTTACTAAAGTTTTTTCGATATATGGGTTGGAATAATCTCAAAGTGTTCATAAAATATTCAAAAGGTTTATCTTGGTCTTTTACTGTATATATTTTATTTATGTATTTTCCATTTATAAAATCGAAAATACCCTTATTTTTAATCACTCTAATTAGAGTACCATTTTTTTGTGTTAGTTTACCGTGAGCACCACAACCTATACCTATATAATCACCATATTTCCAGTAGTTGATGTTGTGTTTACAATGGTATCCTTTTTTCGAATAAGAAGAAATTTCATACTGTTGATAACCTGATAAAGTTAATAATTTTCTTCCTTTTTTCCATATTTTCCACATATTTTCTGAGTTTGGTAAATTAAGTTTTTTACTATAAAAAACAGTATTGGGTTCAATAGTTAATTGATACCATGAAATATGGTGAGGATTTAAAGAAATGGCTTTTTTTAAATCTGATAAAGCGGTTTTTAACGATTGTGACGGAAGTCCGTACATTATATCAAAATTTACGTTTTCAAATTTAATATCATGTATGATAGTTTTAATGGTAGGGATATCAATACTTTCTTTATCTCGTGATAATAAGTGTAATTGTTTTTTATTGAAAGTTTGTATACCTACAGAAAGTCTGGTGATTCCAATTTCTTTATATTTTAGAATTTTTTTATATTCAATATCTTTAGGGTTAGTTTCAATTGTAATTTCTGCTGATGGAGAAACATAAACACATTTTTTTATTTCTTTTAATAATATGTGTATAGATTCATAATGAAACAAACTGGGTGTTCCTCCACCAATAAAAATAGTATTAATAATTCTATTTGAAGTTAAATGTATATCTTTTTTTAAATCTAATATTAGATGATGAATATATTCTTTTTCTGGAATTTTATGTTTTGTTACATAAGTATTAAAATCGCAGTAAGGACATTTTTTAAAGCACCAAGGAATATGAATATATAAACTAAGAGGAGGTAAAGTTATCATTTAAGTATTTTCAATTATTTTATAATTTATATATTTGTAATATAAAAATGGTAATTATTTTTTATTTTCATTTATAAATACTAATTTTAATTCAACAAAAATTATTTTTTTTATATTCAGTATTAAAAAACCAACTTTCTAATATAATTACTGCGGAAATTGAGTGGATGTTATTTTTTTTTAACGATTTAAAACCACCTTGTGCAAATAATATTGACTTAGCTTCTATTGTACTTAGACGTTCATCATGCAATTCTACATGTAAAGAAAATTTTTTTTTTATTAATTTTGCAAATTTTTCTGTTTTTTTTGTTATATTTTGTTTGCTTCCATCTATATTTAATGGTAATCCAACTACAATGAATTGTGGTTTCCATTCTAATATAAGAGCATTAACTTGATTCCAATTTGGAACTCCAAATTTAGCTTGAAGAGGTTTTAACGCATGTGCTGTAAAAGTTAACTTTTGTCCTACAGCTACACCGATATTTTTTATTCCAAAATCAAAGGATAATATAAGCATGTTTAAATCTCTTAAAATAAAAATATATTTATATATTAATTGATTTATTTTTTATTTTTAGTATTTTTTTTTCAATGGTATCGATAATTAAATCTGTGATAGATTTATCACAACATGATTCAATTTCACAAATTCCAGTAGGACTGGTGATATTAATTTCTATTAATTTATTTCCAATAATATCGATTCCTACAAACAGTAATCCCATTTTTTTTAACGGATTAGAAATATAATTAGCTATTTTAAAATCTTCTTGATTTAATTTTTTTGGTTTTCCAATACCGCCAGCAGCTAAATTGCCTCTTGTTTCACCAGATTTTGGAATTCTAGCTAAACACCATGGAAATGGTTTTCCATTTATAATAAAAATACGTTTATCTCCTTCTTTTATTTCAGGTAAATAATTTTGTAATACGCAATATGATTTTTCATATTTAGTCATAGTTTCGATAATTACCGATATGTTAGGATCATTTTTTTTTACACGAAAAACTGATTTTCCTCCCATACCGTCTAGCGGTTTTATAATTATATCTTGGTGTTTATTTAAAAATTGACGTATTAAAATAGTATTACTTGTTATTAAAGTGTCAGGTATAATTTCAGGAAAATGAGTTGCAAATATTTTTTCATTAAATTTTCTTAGACTTTTAGGTTTATTAATAACTAGTACTCCTGATTTTTCTGCAGATTCTAAAATATATGTTGCATAAATGAATTGGATATTTACAGGAGGATCTTTGCGCATTAAAATAACATTTAAACTAGATAATGGAATATATTCTTCTTTTCCTAAGAAAAACCATTTTTTTTCATTTTTTTCTATTCTTAATAGACGACTTTTGGCATAACTTTTATTTTTTATTAAAAATAAATCATGAATTTCTATGTAATAAATTTTATATTTTTTTTCTTGTGCTTTTAGTAAAATAGCAAAACTAGAATCTTTTTTTATGTTGATAGTAGAAATGGGATCCATTACTATACCTAGCTTTATGTTCATTATTTTTCAGTCTTTTTGTTTTTAAAGTAAAAAAGTTATTAGAATTTTTTTGAATATAGTTTATACTATTATTTAATATCAGTAATGCTATTTTATTTGAAAAATATGATAAAAATGTTACTTTAACACAGAATATGTTTGATAAAAGTTTATTTTAATTTTTATAAATTTTTGTTTATTTATAAAATATATATTTAGATTAACATTTATTAATTTAATATGCATATTCCATTTTTGAAATAACATAAAAAATACCATTATTTTAATAATAAAAATTAGTTAAAAATAATTTAAATATATATTCTTTATATTTTTTTTATTATAATATATGTAATATATAGATTTATAGCAAGTTAGAATTACAGATAAAATTAATGTTTAGTAAAAATAATACCAATATATCTTTTATTCTTCATTATATTGAGGTCCGGCATAGTTATCAAATCTAGACCAATGACCATTAAAGGTTAAGCGTATTTTTCCGATAGGACCGTTTCTTTGTTTTCCTATGATAATTTCTGCAATACCTTTAAGATCACTATCTTCATGATATACTTCATCTCTATATATAAACATTATAAGATCAGCATCTTGTTCGAGAGAGCCAGATTCTCTTAAATCCGAATTTACCGGTCTTTTATCAGATCTTTGTTCTAAAGATCTGTTAAGTTGAGATAATGCTATGACAGGAACCTGTAATTCTTTTGCTAAAGATTTTAAAGATCTTGAAATTTCTGCAATTTCCAATGTTCGATTATCTGATAATGAAGGTACTCTCATTAATTGTAAATAATCAACCATAATTAAACTTAAACCATTATTTTCACGATATATGCGACGGGCTCTTGAACGAACTTCACTGGGAGTTAAACCAGAAGAGTCATCGATATACATATTTTTCTTTTTTAATAAAATGTTCATTGTACTAGAAATTCTAGACCAATCTTCATCGGTTAACTGTCCTGTACGAATACGAGATTGATTTACTCGGGATAATGAAGCAAGCATACGCATCATAATTTGTTCAACAGGCATTTCGAGACTAAATATTAATACTGGTTTGTCATAAATCATAGCGGAGTTTTCGCACAAATTCATAGCGAAAGTAGTTTTACCCATGGATGGTCGTGCAGCTATGATAATTAAATCGGAACGTTGTAATCCTGATGTTTTTTTATTAAGATCTTGGTATCCTGTATTAATACCTGTGACACCATCATGCGGATTTTTGAATAATTTTTCTATATTTTCTACAGTCATATTAAGGATTTGTTCGATATTTTTAGGTCCGGAATCTTTTTTAGATCTTTTTTCCGCAATTTTGAAAACGCTTGATTCCGCATAATCTAATAATTCTTCGCTTTTTCTTCCTTGAGGATCATATCCTGCATTAGCTATTTTGTTAGCTACTAAAATCATTTCTCTCACTACAGCACGTTCACGTACTATATCTGCATAAGCGGTAATATTAGCAGTACTTGGTGTATTTTTTGATAGTTCTGCTAAATAGGCAAATCTACCAACTCTTTCTAAAGTTCCTTTTTGTTCTAGAGATTCTGATAAGGTTATCAAATCAATAGGATTTCCAAGATCTAGTAATTTTTGCATTTCACGAAAAATTAAACGATGGGGAAGGCTAAAAAAATCATCAGCTACAATGCGTTCTGAAACTGTATCCCATCTTTCATTATCTAACATTAATCCTCCTAATACAGATTGTTCTGCTTCAATTGAATGAGGAGGTATTTTAAATTGATGAATTTGGTTTTCTTTTATTTTTTTATAGAATTTATTTTCTGACATAATTAATATTATAATATCATGTAATGAATAGATTTAAAATTATAACCTAATTTTAATATAAGAAACTATATGATAATGAATCTATTTATATTTAATGTTTGAAATATATTTTCATTTTTATTAATTATTTTTATTATTATAAAAAAAAATTATTTATTTTTTTATAATAATAAAAATAACATTCAACTTTGTAAATTTATTTTTTAATTAATGTTGATATTAGATATCAATAGTATAATTTTGCTTGATTGGTATAGGTTTTTTACTTTATTTTTAGTAAGTATTTTTTTAGAAGAATGTTTTTCTTAAATTATAATATATATGTTTTAAAATTTTTTAATAGGTATCAAAAAGGACTGTTTATATAAATAAAAATTTTATGTAACATTTTTTTTATTGGTTTTGTATTAAATATTAAAAAATAGATATAATATTAAAGAAATTAATTTTTACAAATTTTTCATATTTAATATTTTTGGATAATTTTAAATGTAAAAATTATATTTTTATTTTTTTTTGATTGAATTATTTTGAAATTGTTAGTATTAATTAATTTTATTTTTTTACTATATATCATAAATATATTTTTATTTTAGATATTTTTAACTATGTTATTTTATGAAATATTTGTCATATTTATCAATATTATCATTTTTAGAGAAATAATAAGTAATATTTAAAATATTAATTTTATTAATTTTTTGTCGATAATAATATCATATTTTTTAGTTTAAATTATTTGTGGTTAGATATTAATTTTTATAACAGAGTTTTATCCAATGAATAAAGAACGATTTCATGTTTCTTATTTTTGATAAGATAATTTCATTTATTTTTCAACAAAAAATTATTTAGTTTATTTATGTAGAATATAGAACATGTTAACGAGTTGAATTTTCTATATTCTATGAAATTAAATTAATTTTATATTTCTTTTTTTAATAGATTATATGTTATTATTATTTTGCAAAAGAACTTCAATGTTTTTTTTATAAAGATTGACATTTTATTGAATTTATTTTTATTTCATTAATATTTTATTGTAGTATACAAAAATTTAAGTATTTACTTATGTAATACAATTTTCGATATATGAGATATGTTCATTATATAAATGTTAAAAAAATGTTATGTAATTAAATTTACTGAGTAGGTAAACAAATGGCAAGCAGAGGTATAAATAAAGTAATTCTTATTGGTAATTTGGGTCAAGATCCAGAAATTCGTTATATGCCTAATGGTGGAGCTGTAGCAAATATTACTTTAGCTACTTCTGAAACATGGAGAGATAAAAATACAGGAGAAATGAAAGAAAAAACGGAATGGCACAGAGTAGTATTATTTGGAAAATTAGCAGAAATAGCCAGAGAGTATCTTAGAAAAGGTGCACAAGTATATATAGAAGGTGCATTGCAGACAAGAAAATGGCAAGATCAAAATGGTGTCGATCGTTATACTACAGAAATCATCGTAAATATTAGTGGCACAATGCATATGTTGGGAAATAGGAATATTAATAATTCATTTTCTAATGAAAATATGCAAAAAAATAATATGATATTACAAGAAAAAAATAAATTAGAAAAAGGTGATGTAAAATTTAATCAATCTAGTGCTTATAATAAAAAAGAGATTTCAATTAATGATGAGTCTCAAATTGATTTTGATGATGATATCCCTTTTTAAAAATATATTTATTAAAAAAAATAATTATAGCACCCCGTATTTAGGGGGCTAGTGGTTTATGTATATATTTTTTATTCATTAATTTAATTAATGTAAATATTATATTTTTATAATATTATTATAAATTATAATAATTTTTTAAATTTTAATAAACATTCGCAAAATTCTTGAGGTTGTGAGATAAAAGGTGCGTGAGCGGATTGATTTATGGTAATAGAATAACTATATGGTACTATTTTATCTAAAATACCAGATATTTTATTAGGAATAAAAGGATCTAAATTACCATATATTCTTAATAATGGAACAGTTAATTTTTGTATATTTTCTCTTAAATCGATAGAACATAATATTTTTAGTCCTTCTATTAAAGCTATTCTTTTAGGATAAGGATATAATAATATTTTTTTTTTTAATATTGAAAAATATTGATAAGGTTGAGATAAATTAAAATTTTGTAAATCTATAAAATTTTCAACAGTTTTCGCATAGTTATTACTTAAAGAATTATAAATATTTTCAAATATTTTAGGATTAATACCAGGCCATTGATGACGAGTTGTAAAACAAGGAGAAGAAGATACGTTAATAATTGCTCGTGTATTTTTAGGATAGTTTAAACCTATCATGTTAGCAATTAAACCTCCAAGAGACCAACCTAACCAGATAGAATTTTTAGGCATATAGTAAGATAAAATTTCTATCGTAGATTTAATTTTTATTGCTGAACAATGTTTGCTTTTACCAAATCCTGGTAAATCAACTAAATATAATGTAAAATGTAAATTTAATTTAGAAATAATATGATACCATATTTTTATATTAAATCCCCATCCATGTAAAAGTATCAGATTGATGTCTCCTGATCCTATTTTTTCCCAATATAATTTATTCATAATTTTTTTTAAAAAATATTATATTTTAATGTAGTAAATATGATGTAAATCATTACTAATATTATATATATAGTGATGTTAATTTAACATAAATTATTTCATTTCATGGATATTGAATTTAAGGATAAATTTTTTCTTGTTATAAAATAAATAAGTATTATAATAAATTATTTTTAATCAATACCTTACCTAAGTATTTTTATTATGATTTATATTTCTATACCAGCTCAAAAATATTTAAAAAAATTGTTAAAAGATGAAGAAAAAGGTACTCATATTCGAGTTTTTGTTGTCAATCCAGGTACACCTAAAGCAGAATGTGGCGTATCTTATTATTCTCAAAAAGAAATACAAGATAATGATTTAGAAATAAAATATACTGATTTTAACGTTTATGTGAACATATCTGATATAGAGTTTTTAAAAAAAACAAAAATTGATCTTGAAATAGAAGGTACAAATTCAAATTTGACTTTAAGTGCTCCTTTTGCTAAATATAAACAAAGTAAAAAAAATTTATCTTTAAAAGATCGTATACAGCATTTTTTAGATATTGAAATTAATCCTGTTTTATCTTTGCATGGTGGTCAAGTTTTTTTAATTGATATTACTAAATTGGGATATGTTATATTAAAATTTAGTGGTAGTTGTAATGGATGTTCAATGATTGATGTAACTTTAAAAGAAGGTATAGAAAAAAAATTGTTGCAAGTTTTTCCAGAAATCAAAGGAATTACAGATTTAACAATTCATCAACATGGTCACCATTCTTACTATTAATTGTAGGAATATGTTTATATATTTAGTATCATATATTATTATGCGATATAATAATAGAATTTTATTCTTCAATTTATTGATTAAATGTATTTTTATTTTTTTGGAGTTAATTCTCCTCTTATATTTTTTTGCATTATTTTTCTTATTTTGTTATTAGATAAATTTTGGCTAAATAAAAAATGAAGTTTTGTAAGGGCAGCTTCTATAGTCAGATCATAACCACTAATAACACCTACATTAGCTAGTGAATTTCCTGTTGCGTATCCTTTCATATTGACTGAACCAGAAATGCATTGCGTTAAATTAATAATGATAATATCACGTTGATAAGCTATCTTTAGTTCATTTAAAAATTTTTTATCTTGAGGAGCATTGCCTACTCCGTAAGAACATAAAATTAATGCTTTAACTGGTTGAAGTAAAAAATTGTGAATAATTTTAGCAGAAATTCCTGGATAGATAATTATTATTCCAATAGGTTGTGGAGTTACATGATATGTTCTGAAATTTTTACGAATATTTGTTATTAAAGGTTTAAATATATATCTAACTTGTATACCTATCTCAATTAGTTGAGTAAAATTAGGAGAAATAAAAGCATTAAATCCATCAGCATTAGCTTTAGTGGTTCTATTACCTCGATATAATTTATTATTAAAAAAGAGAGTTACTTCAGAGATAGGGTAATGAGCTGCTATAAGTAAAGAGTTAAGCAAATTTTGTCTACCATCAGATCGTATTTCATACAGAGGTATTTGAGAACCTGTAATAATAACTGGTTTTTGTAAATTTTCTAACAAAAAAGATAATGCTGATGCAGTATAAGACATTGTATCAGTACCATGTAAAACAATAAATCCATCATATTTTTCATAGTTAATAGAAATATCATTGGCTATAATTTGCCAGTCTATAGGACTCATATTAGATGAATCAATTAATGGTTGATACTCATTAATAATGAAATTAGGTATTTCTGGTTGGTGAAAATCAGGCATGTTATTTATTTGTTTTTGCAAATAACCAGACATGGGAACATAACCATTTTTAGAATTTTTCATTCCAATAGTACCACCTGTGTAAGCAATATATATAAATTTTTTATTCATTTTTATCTCTTAGGTTAAAAATTAAAATATTACATATTTGTGTATATTACTACAATATAAATGTTTATAGTATATTAAATATGTACTGTATATTTTTTAAAATAAGTCTTTTTTTTATATAAAATGTTGTTTTTAATTATTGTATAATAATTTAAGTGTTAACGTTAAATGATAAATAATAATGATCAAAAAAAAATCAGATTTGAATTTTTTATCGGAAATAGAAAAAAGAAGAACTTTTGCAATTATTTCTCATCCAGATTCAGGAAAAACAACTATAACTGAAAAAATATTGTTATTAGGAAAAGTTATTCATAAATCTGGTACTGTTAAAGCTAGAGGTTCAGGAACTTATGTTACATCTGATTGGATGAAAATTGAAAAAAAGAGAGGCATTTCTATTACCAGTTCTGTTATGCAATTTTATTATAAATTTCATTTAATTAATTTATTGGATACTCCAGGTCATGAAGATTTTTCAGAAGACACTTATCGTATCATTACTGCTGTTGATTGTTGTTTAATGATTATCGATGCAGCTAAAGGAGTAGAAGAGAGAACTAAAAAATTAATTAATATAACCAGATTGAGAAATACTCCTATCATTACTTTCATTAATAAATTGGATAGAGATGCTAAAGATCCTATAGAGTTATTTGATGATATTGAAAATAAATTAAAAATATCTTGTACTCCTATTACTTGGCCAATAAATTGTGGACGTTTATTTCAAGGGATATATCATATTTATGATGAAGGAATATGGATTTATAAAAAAAGTGTAAAAAAAACTGAAAAAAAAATATTTTTTTTAAAAATGCCAGATTTAAATAATATTTTGTTAGATGAAAATATTGGTTCAGAATCAGCTCATAAATTACGTGAAGAAGTGGAATTAATCAAAGAGTGTTATTTAAAATTTAAACGTTCTTTTTTTTTACAAGGTAATTTGACTCCAGTATTTTTTGGTAGTGCTTTAAATAATTTTGGTGTAGATCACATGTTACATGGTTTAATAAATTGGGCTCCATGTCCAACGTATAAAACATCTGATATGAGAAAAGTAGAACCCAATGAAGACAGTTTTTCTGGTTTTATTTTTAAAATACAAGCAAATATGGATTCTAAACATAGAGATCGTATTGCTTTTATGAGAATAGTTTCAGGTAAATATATTAAAGGTATTAAATTATTACATGTTAGGACAGGGAAATATATTGTTGTTAATGAAGCACTTATATTTTTAGCCGGTGATAGATTTTCGGTAGATAATGCTTATCCAGGAGATATTATTGGGATACATAATCATGGAAAAATTAGGATAGGTGATACTTTTACTCAAGGTGAACGAATTAAATTTATTGGTGTTCCTAATTTTGCTCCTGAAATATTTCGCTATATTCGATTAACTAATCCATTTAAACAAAAACAGTTATTGAAAGGATTAAAAGAACTGTCAGAAGAAGGTGCTGTTCAAACATTTCGTCCAATATTAAATAATAATTTAATATTAGGAGTAATAGGTGAATTACAATTTGATATAGTTATTGAAAGATTACAAGAAGAATATTTTATTGAAGCTGTATATGATAGTGTAAATATTGTAGCTGCGCGATGGATATCATCTTCTGATAGTAAACAGTTAAATAAATTTAAATTAAAATATATATCTAATTTAGCAATTGATGGTAATAATCAATTAACGTATATTGCTCCGAGCTTAGTTAATTTAAATATTGTTATTATGCGTTATCCAAATATTATTTTTTCTAAATTTCAAGAAAATTAATATTGTTACGACATTCAATTTTTATTAAATAATTTAATTCCAGGTAATATTTAATTTTTATTGATCAAAATCAAAATATATTTTTTAAATAATTTTTAATGTTATTGGGATATATAATAATATATGAAACGCGCATTTATTTTAGTATTGGATTCTTTTGGAATTGGCTATAGCCGTGATGCTTATAAGTTTGGAGATGAAGGAGCTGATACTTTTGGACATATACAACAAGCTTGTTTGAGCGGAATAGCTAATAAAAATAGAATAGGTCCATTAAAAATTCCTAATTTAATGTCTTTAGGTTTAGGTAAATTGGTAGAAAAATCTAAGAGTAAATCGTTATTCTTTACTGATAATGATACTAATATTATAGGTAGTTATGCATATGCCAGTGAGATTTCTTCTGGTAAAGATACTATTTCTGGACATTGGGAAATTGCAGGTGTTCCTGTATTGTTTAATTGGGATTATTTTAAAAAAAAAGAAAATAGTTTTGATAAAAATTTGCTGAAAGAAATTTTTATGCGTTCTCATTTAATCGGATCATTAGGTAATTGTCATGCTTCTGGAACAACAGTATTAGATGATTTTGGAGAAGAACATATTTGTACTGGAAAACCTATTTTTTATACTTCTCAAGATTCAGTATTTCAAATTGCATGTCATGAAAAAATATTTGGTTTAGAAAAATTATATAATTTATCTAAAATAGTACGAAAAACGTTAAACGATAAGAAATATAATATTGGTAGAGTTATTGCTAGACCATTTATTGGTAATAAAAAATATCAATTTTTAAGAACAAATAATAGAAAGGATTTATCCAATTCACCGACGTCTTCAACTGTTTTAAAGAAGTTAATAGACGAGAAATGTGGAATTGTTGTCGGTATCGGTAAGATTTATGATATTTATGCTGGTGTAGGTATAACATATAATGTAAAGGCTAATGGATTAAATGATTTATTCGATAAAACTATAAATCAAATAAAAATATCTTTGGATAATACCATTGTTTTTACTAATTTTGTCGATTTTGATTCTTCTTGGGGACATCGTCGAGATATTTCAGGATACGCAAATGGATTAGAGTTATTTGATTCTAGATTACCGGAATTGTTAAAATTAGTAAAAAAAGGGGATATTTTAATTATAACAGCAGATCATGGTTGTGATCCTACGTGGTCAGGAACTGAACATACAAGAGAAAATGTACCTATTTTAATTTATAGACCGGGTATGGTTTCTAAATATTTAGGTTATCGTAAAACTTTTGCAGATATAGGACAAACATTAGCTAAGTATTTTGGTTTATCTAACATGGATTACGGAACCAGTATGTTATAAATATCTTATTTATCATAGGATTATTAATAAATTGTTTAATAAGAGGAAATTGATATGGTTACTCCTCATATGAATGCCAAAGCAGGGGATTTTTCAGATATAGTTATTATGCCAGGTGATCCTATTAGGGCAAAGTATATAGCCGACAATTATTTAAAAAGTGTTACTGAAGTGAATAATATTAGATCTATGTTTGGTTATACTGGAATTTATAAGAATAAAAAAATTTCTATTATGAGTCATGGTATAGGAATACCTTCTTGTTCTATTTATGTTAAAGAATTAATTACAGAATATTTAGTGAAAAAAATTATACGAGTAGGGACATGTGGTGCGATAATAGAAAATATGGCATTGCGTGATATTGTAATTGGTATGGGAGCATGTACTGATTCAAAAGTAAATAGATTAAATTTTAAAGATAACGATTTTGCAGCTATTTGTAGTTTTCCTATGCTTTTTAATATAGTTAAAGTAGCTGAAAAATTTAATATTAAAATTAATATAGGAAATTTATTTACAACTGATTTATTTTATTCAGATGATCAAGAAGTTTTAGATGTAATAGAAAAATATGGAATTTTAGGTATAGAAATGGAAACAGCGGGATTGTATGCTTTAGCAGCTAAATATAAAATTGAAGCTATTTCTATTTGTACAGTGACAGATCACATAAAAAAATTAACTAAAATTTCATCTGCAGATAGACAGTCAAGTTTGGATACAATGATTCATTTGGCCTTAGAATCTACTTTATTATAAAATATATAAATGCACATCTTTGTAATATAAATGTACAATATAAATTGAGTACTAAAATAAAGTAATTTTATTTTTTTGGTGAGGAAGGGATTCGAACCCTTGATACGTTTCCATAATACACGCTTTCCAGGCGTGCTCCTTAAGCCTCTCGGACACCTCACCTCTTATTTATATATTCTTTGAATCTGAAAATATAATAATTAATATGAAAAATAAGGTCAAGTTATTTTATGTTTTAAATTTTTTTATATGTTGATAATATTAGATATCGGTTTTTTAGAAAAAGTTTATCATTGTTAAAGTAGTTTTTAGGAATGAATACATTATTTTATTTGATAAAATCAAATCAAGTTTTTATCATAGATGAGATATTATATTTTACGTAGTTTATATCATGTATTAAATTATTATTTTTTAGTAATGATATGTATGATTGATATTAATAAATTTAAAAAATATAATTTTTTAAATTTATTTGGTAAAATTAATACTTTATTATTAATAAAATTTTTTTATTAAATATGGTGTAATTTTTCTATTTTATATTTATATATATACATTTTTATCTAAAAAAAAGAATATGAAAGATAGATATTTTTTTTTCGATAAAAAACATGTTTTTTAAAAAATAATTTTTTACTTTTAAAAAAAATTATGCTTATTAAAGATATATTAATAAATAAAATTTATTAATTAAACTCATAATGTTTAAAATAAATACAATTAAAACTATTTAACATATAAAAAAATTGTATATTTTTAATAGTTTGTTTACTAAAGATATTTTTAATTTTTTTTTAAAATTAAAATATTTTATTAATGAATATGAAACAGTTTATATGTTAATTATATTTTATAGACAAAAAGGTAAAAACAAACTGTAAAATTGAAATTTTCAATTGATCAAATTTTTAGTAATGTTATAATGTAAATATATTATAATTTTTATTTTTACAATTTATGTCCTACTAGCATATTTTTTATAAATGTAGGTATTATTAACACATTATATTTCATAATATTTAAAAAAATGGCAGAAAAAAGAAATATCTTTTTAATTGGACCCATGGGTGCAGGTAAAAGTACCATTGGTCGTCAATTATCTCAACAACTTAGTATGGAATTTTATGATTCTGATCAAGAAATTGAGAAGCGCACTGGTGCTGATATAAGTTGGGTTTTTGATGTAGAAGGTGAACAAGGATTTCGAGATCGAGAAAAAAAAATAATAGATGAACTCACTCAACTTCACGGTATCATATTGGCTACAGGAGGTGGCTCTGTACTATCTCGAGAATCACGTAATCATCTTTCTGCTCGTGGTACCGTAATTTATTTAAAAACAACGATTGAAAAACAATTATTACGTACTCAACGAGATAGAAAACGTCCGTTATTACAAAAAGATATATTAGCTCGTAAAAAAACATTAGAAAATTTAGCATATGAAAGAAATCCTTTCTATCATGAGATAGCAGATATAGTAGTAAATACAGATGAGAAAAGTGCAAAAATTGTTTCTAATCGTATTATCTATTTATTAGAAAAAAACCATTAATTTTTTTATATTGTATGGAAATTGATTAAATATGGAAAAATTAAACGTTAGTTTAGGGGAAAGAAGCTATACTATTAGTATAGGTTCTAATTTATTGGATAAAAAAAATATATTTTATCCTTTAAAGACAGGTAATAAAGCAATGTTGGTAACAAATAAAACATTAGCTAATATTTGGAAAGATAAAGTACTACGTTGTCTTTTTGAACAAGGAATTAAAGTTGATGAAGTGATTTTATCAGATGGAGAAAAATATAAAAATCTATGTGAAATGGAATCAATTATTTCTTCTTTATTGGAAAACACCCACGGAAGAGATACAACTTTAATTGGATTAGGGGGTGGAGTAATAGGTGATATTACTGGTTTTAGTGCAGCTATATATCAGAGAGGAGTAAGGTATATTCAAATTCCAACGACTTTGTTATCTCAAGTTGATGCCTCCGTAGGAGGAAAAACTGCTGTTAATCATGTTTTAGGAAAAAATATGATTGGTGTTTTTTGGCAACCGGCTTCTGTTTTAATTGACATACAATTTTTACATACTTTACCTAAAAGAGAGTTAGTTTCAGGAATAGCTGAAGTAGTAAAATATGCTATCATTTTTGATAGTGATTTTTTTGTTTGGTTAGAAAAAAATATTGAAGGAATATTAAATCTCGATATTAAATTAATGAAACATTGTATTCTAACTTGTTGTAAATTTAAGTTAAGATTAATAGAATTAGATGAAAGAGAGTCAGATTGTCGTGTTTTATTAAATTTAGGACATACTTATGGACATGCTATAGAGTCTCATGTAGGATATGGAAATTGGTTACATGGGGAAGCAGTATCAGCTGGTATCATTATGGCAGCTCGAACTGCAGAAAAAATAGGATTATTAAAAAATAAGGATGTTAAACGTATAGAAAAATTGATGAGTAGAGTAGGTTTACCAATTAGGGGACCTAAAAACATGTTACCTTCTTCTTATTTTCCTTATTTTATGAGAGATAAGAAAGTAATTTCTGGTGTTATAAGAATGATTTTGCCAGTAAAAATTGGTGAAGCTAAGGTATTTACTGGAATTGATGAAGATATTATTAAATCTGTAATTACAGATTGTATTCAAAATAACTAAGTAGAAATATAATTAAAATTATATTTTTTATTGTTAATTTATTTTTGTACATAAACACAAGTAGTTATTTTATTAGATAAAAATTTTAATTTTATTTAACAATAACATATTAAGAAGTTTGTCTCTTATTGATAAAATAAAAGTAAAACATGTTATTTAAATTAATATTTATATGTAATCAGAATAATTTTTAATAAAGATATAAGATAATTACTTATCAGAATGAAATATGCAAGATAATAACCTTTATTTTAAAATTTGTTTCTATTTGTGATAACAATATCATGTTAAGATCAAAAAAAATGCAACTATTTTTTTTATTTATTTTTTTAATTTTTTTATTTTATTTTTTAAAAATAATTATTTTAATATTTTTTATATTACTTTTTTTATTTTTTTTAAGACTATATATTTAATATTTGTATTGTATTATTATTTAATATTAAATGTAATAAAATACATATTGTACAAGTTATCTTTATTACTTATAAGTCTTTTACTTAGTGATAAATAATATCATCCTTATGGGATAATTATGAAAAAATTTTTTCTGGCATCTTCAATTTTATCAGCTGATTTTGCTCGTCTTGGTGATGAAACAAAAAAAGTTTTAGATTTAGGTGTTGACATGATTCATTTTGACGTCATGGATAATCATTTTGTTCCTAATTTAACTATGGGTCCTATGATTTTACGATCATTACGACAGTATAAGATCAATGCAGATATTGATGTACATCTTATGACAAAACCTGTGGATAATTTAATTCCTCAATTTGCGTTAGCTGGAGCTAATTATATAACTGTTCATCCAGAATCGACAGATCATTTAGATCGTACTTTGGATTTAATAAAATTTCATGGTTGTAAAGTAGGTCTCGGTTTTAATCCAGCAACGCCAATCAGTTTTATGGATTATGTAATGGATAAACTGGATATGATATTATTAATGTCGGTAAATCCAGGATTTGGAGGACAAGATTTTATTCCTTCTGCTTTAGAAAAACTACGTGAGATTAGGAAAAAAATCGATAATAGTGCATATGATATATTATTAGCTGTAGATGGAGGTATAAAAGTAAATAATATTGCTAATATAGCTTTGGCTGGTGCAAATGTTTTTATTGTTGGGTCGGCAATTTTTAATTCTAAAGATTATCAAAAAACTATAAGAAATATATATGAAGAGTTAGATTCAGTTCACCATGGAGCTATTCATTAATTTTAAATATAATGATATTATTTAATAATAGAAATTCATAATGGAAAATAATAAATCAATTTTATTTAGTGCTGTACAACCAACAGGTAATTTAACAATTGGTAATTATTTAAGTGTTTTATCTAAATGGAGCACAATGCAGAAAGAATACAATTGCATTTATTGTATAGCTGATTTACATGCAATTACTGTTAAAAATGAAAGTAAAGTATTACGTAAAAATATATTTGACACTTTATCTTTATATTTAGCTTGTGGTGTAGATCCAAAAAAAAGTATTGTTTTTGTACAATCTCATGTTTATGAACATGCTCAATTAAACTGGATATTAAATTGTTATTCTTATTTTGGAGAATTAACACGTATGACACAATTTAAAAGTAAGTCAAAAAATATTAATAAAAACGTTAATATTGCTTTGTTTAATTATCCTATTTTGATGGCATCTGATATTTTGTTATATCAAACTAATTATGTTTTAGTGGGTTTGGATCAAAAACAGCATTTAGAATTAACTATTGACATTGCTAATCGTTTTAATACTATATATGGTAAAAAAGTATTTACTATTCCTTCTATATTATTATCTCAACAAGGGTCAAAGATTATGTCCTTGTTGGAACCTGTAAAAAAAATGTCAAAATCTAATTTTAATAAAAATAATTCTATTTTTTTATTGGAAAAAATAGATTCAATTCGGAAAAAAATAAAACAATCCGTTACTGATTCAGAACAACCAGCAAAAATTTATTATAATATAGAAAAAAAACCAGGTATTTCTAATTTATTAACCATTTTTTCTTGTATTACAGGAAAAACTATTTTTGAATTAGAAAAAGAATTTTCTGGAAAATTATATGGAGAATTTAAGGAATCATTATTTGATGTGTTATCTAATTTAATATTGAAGATACAAAGATCTTATTTTTTATATCGTCAAGATGAATCTTATTTAGAAAAAATTATGATAAAAGGTGCTTTAAAAGCACGTACATATGCAAAAAAAACGTTAAAAAATGTATATAATGTTTTAGGTTTACGGTAATATATATTATTAATTATTTTTATAATATAACATATAAATAATTTACTATTAATTATTTTCTATGTTTTGTAAAAAAACCTAAAACAAAGCTCAATATAAATACTATTAAATATAAAATATTTGCAGTTATTAATGCTGCTTTAATTCCAAATTGAGAAACAATAGGACTGGTTATAATAAAAGTTAATAACGTTCCTATTGTTCCAGAAGTTAAAATAAAATTAATAACTTTAGGAGAAGTTTTTTTAGTTTGCAAAGATCCTAATGTAATTATTAGAGTATAAATAGCGCTAGAAAAAAATCCCAATAAAATTATTATCCATTTTAAATATTCATAATTTGTATTTTTAATAAATAAATACATTAATACACAAGAAATACCTGTAAGAAAAAACATCATTTTTTGTAAATCAAAAAATTTTAAAATACCACTAAAACACCACATACCAAACATATATGCCATCCAGAAATTGCTTACTAATTTTCCAGCATCGACAATATTTGTCCCTATCAATTTTATTGAAAATTCTGGAATCCATGAAATAAATCCTAATTGTCCCAAAATATAACATAATGCTGATAGAGATAATAAAAATATACTGGTGCTATATTTTTCTTTTTGTTTAATTTTTTTTTCTTGATTAGTAGAATTTAAATTTGGAAATTTTGAGTATATTGTTAATAAGAAGATAAATAAGTAAATAATTCCTATTAATGTATATACCCAGTACCATTGAAAATTTTTCTTTAATAAAAAAGTAGTACAAACAGGAATGAACATACCTGACATACTGAAAAAAGAATCTGTTAATAATAATAGAGAAGCTCTTTTATTTCCTGTATATAAATGAGTAATTAAAAAAGTTCCTATCGACATTGTAATTCCACTTATAATACCAAGCATAAAAATACTAAATGAAAAAAATATTAAATTATGCGTGAATATCAATACATATATTGATAGTACCATAAGAAAAAAACCTACAATAATTTGTTTTTTTAATGGAATAATTTCCATTAACCAAGCATTTAAGAAAATAGATATTAAAATACCAGCATTTAAAAAAGTAAAAATATTGCTGGTGTATGATAGAGATATTTCAAAGTATTCTGATACATTTCCCATTATCAATCCTGTAACAACAATTAATGCGCCAGTTAAAGCATAAGAAAAAAAACTAATCCAAATTAGACTTATACGATTTGTTCTTGTCATATTTTCGTATCCTGAAATAAATTTATTTAATTTTATTTATTTTTTTATGAATTTAAAATTCATATTTTAGTTTTAATTAAATAGAACATATATGATGTTATATATAATTTATTTTTTAATATATCAGCAGAAAAGTTCAATTTTTAAAAAATATAATTGATATTAAGTTATATCAAGATAAAATTTTTATAGTAATTTTGTTGTATGTAATATGTTATTTATATATATAAAATATTTTACTGCATATACGATATATATTTTTATTACTAATGATATTGCCAATATTAATTTTTTATTTTAGTTAAAATGTATGCTTACTTATATTAAAAATAAAAACAATTTTTATTTTCCAGTGTAACATTTATCTAAAATAAAAAATTAATTTTAAGCTATTTGCATTTCATATAAAGACTAATTCTGTTATTTTAAAGCTAAATTTAATATGTATTTTTATATTTATATATATTTTATCAGTTTGTGTTTTATATATATAATATAATATCAAAAGAAATTCTTAAAAATTAATTATTATTTATAATATTTTTTTTGATGTCTTTTTATTTATTTAGATTGTTTTGAAGTAAAATAGGTTTTTTGCGGAATAAATTAGGAAATAGAAAATACTTTTTTTAGGAAAAAATAAATTTTTGGAAATATGATTAACAAATAATTTTTAATTTATTTATATTTGGATAAATATACTTTTATTTTAATTATTAATATTTTTTTTATTAAAAATCAATAGTTTTGCTATATTTTATAATGTCATTAAATTAATTTTTTAATTATGTTTAAAAATCAAATAAATATGAATATGTAATATTCTCTTATTTTTAGATAAATTTAATTTATTTTATAAAGTTTGTAATGTATATACCTTAGTATTTTATACTGATTTATAATATTTTATATTTTTGATTTATTTTTTTTATTTTTAGTTCTTTACATGTTTCTTTGTAAGAAAATAAGTTTTATTAAAAATCAATATTACTGGAAACAATTTTATATCGTATTTTATGTATCAATTGCATTTAGTTATATTAATAGAGTTAATTATAATATAAAATGTATGTACTGATGTCATTAGTATAACTTTTAATTAAAAATTATTTTTCGTATTGATAAAAATTCCATTCTTTTTTCTTTAGAGCATAAAGATATCATTTTTATTTTTTATTAGAAACAAATTTTATATTTTTAAAAATATGTATTTATAATTATAGTTTAAATAATTATTTTTATTTAAAATATTTTTAAAAATTGATATCAATCATGATTTAATGTTTATTTTTATATCACATGTGTCGGATTAGTTATTAAATGAACATTTTTTACAAATAATTTGAAACTGTAATGTAAAATGAAGATTTTATACTGATAATCAAGTATAATATTTATTATTGTAAAAATATAGAAATAATATAATTATGAACTGTAAAAAAAACATTTTTTTAAAAAAATTTTTCAACATGATTACGTTGATTTGTATAATATATACTTTATTTTTTAGTTCTAGTATTTGCTTAGCATCTAATTTTTTTAAATTAATTGAAGAAAAAGAAAATATGTCTCAAATGAATCGTACTTCTATTTTTAAAAATAATAATGAAAAAATATCTTATGCGTTAGGAGCTTCATTGGGTAGTTATATGGAACGTTCATTGATAGATCAAGAAAATTTAGGATTTTTTTTAGATAAAACACAATTTATTTTAGGGATAAAAGATACAATGTTTGGAACATTAAAATTATCTAATGAGGAAATTGCTAATAGATTAAGAAATTTAGAATATAAATTGAAAGATGCAGAGATAATGATGTTAAAAAAAAGAGCTGAAGAAAATTATACTCAAGGAAAAGTATATATATCTAATTTTGTAAAAAAAATAGGTGTAAAAAAAACTTCAACAGGTTTATGTATTTTAATAAAAAAATTAGGAGATGGTCAATTTCCTAAAGATAATGATATGATTTTGGTAAATTACAAAGGAACGTTAATTGATGGTAGTGAATTTGATAATTCATATACAAGTGGACCAATATGGTTATCTATAAAAGATGTAATTCAAGGTTGGCAAGAAGGTATAAAATATATTAGTAAGGGTGGAAAGATTAAATTAGTGATACCGCCTCAATTAGCTTATGGAGAAAATGGAGTTCCAGGAATTCCTGGTAATTCAATATTAATTTTTGATATAGAATTAATCGATATAAAATCTGTATTGAAGTAAATTAATTTTTATTTTTATGTAGTTAAAAATTTTACATTTTTAAAAATTATTTAAATTATGTTGTTCGTTTATAAAATATAATTTATTTTTTCAATTTTATGGTTTAAATTATATGAATTATGTAGTTTTAGTTACAGGTTCAGCATACGGAAAAGAAAATTCTAAGACAGCTTTATCTTTTTCTCATGCTTTAATTGATTGTGGACATAAATTAGATAGTGTTTTTTTTTATTTTAGTGGTGTATTAAATGCTAATAAGATGGTATCTCCAGCTGAAGATGAATGTAATTTAGTTAATTCTTGGCAAGATTTTCATTTTCAATTTAAGATAAAATTAAATATTTGTATTAGCGCAGCTTCTAGAAGGGGAGTAATAAGTGATGAACAAGCATTACGATTTGGTATTCAAATAGGAAATTTAGCAAAAGGTTTTACATTAACTGGATTAGGTGAATTATCTGAATCTATTCGAAAATGTGATCGTATTGTACAATTTTAATATAATTTTATGAAACATATGGCTTTTATTTTTTCTTATGCACCGCATGGTACTGCTTTTGGTAGAGAAGGTTTAGATTTAATTTTATCTATTTCTTTAACAATTCAGAATATTTCCATTTTTTTTATTGGTGATGGAATTTTTCAATTAATAAAGAATCAAAAACCGGAACATATATTGTCACGAAATTACACACCTGCATTTTTTATTTTGCCTTTGTATGGTATAAACAAATTTTATTTTTGTGCTGATTCGTTAATAGAACGAGGTTTTTTTGAAAAAGATATTTTTTTATTGGATGTTCAGGTTTTAAGTAAAAATGTTCTTCAAAAAAAAATAGATGAATGTGACGGAATTATTAATTTTTAAGAGGTGTTTAGTATGTTACATACGTTAATGAATTCCCCTTTTAAAAGTAATATGATATTATTATTTAATATTTTAAAGAAGTCGGATGATTTATTAGCATTACAAGATGGTGTAATTATTGCTGTAGATAAAAACTATTTTTTGAGAGATTTATTAAATTCGTCAGCTAATCTCTATGTTTTAAAAGAAGATGTAACAGCGCGCGGTCTTTGTAAAAAAATTGCAACTGGATTTATGATGATTGATTACCATAAATTTGTGTTTTTGACAGAAAAGAATCAGCAGCAAATGAATTGGTAAGCAATTAGTTTTTTATTCTAGAATATTTTTTAACCAGTCTAAATTCTGCATAATAATAGTATATTCAATTTAATTTATTTTATTAGAAATCATAAAAATTTTATAATAGGAGATTTCATGGCCACAGTTAATCAGTTGGTCCGCAGACCCCGTGTTCGTAGAAATATAAAAAGTAATGTACCGGCATTGGGTAAATGTCCTCAGAAAAGAGGAGTATGCACAAGAGTTTATACAACTACTCCTAAAAAACCTAATTCAGCTCTTAGAAAAGTTTGTCGTGTTCGGCTAACTAATGGTTTTGAAGTGACTGCTTATATAGGTGGAGAAGGTCATAACTTGCAAGAACATTCGGTAATTTTAATAAGAGGTGGACGAGTAAAGGATTTGCCAGGAGTTCGTTATCATATTGTTAGGGGTTCTTTAGATTGTTCAGGAGTAAAAGATCGTAAAAAAGGTCGTTCTAAATATGGTGTAAAAAAATCAAAAGTATAAATATAAATAAAAATAAAAAATAATTTTTTATCAAAATGGAGCATTTATGCCTCGACGTCGTGTAATTGGAAATCGTAAAATTTTACCAGATCCAAAATTTTCATCAGAAATATTAGCTAAATTTATTAATATATTAATGGTCGATGGAAAAAAATCCATTGCAGAAGTGATTGTTTATAAAGCATTAAAAAAATTATCAGAACGTATAGGTAAATTAGAATTAGAAATTTTTAATCTTGCGTTAGAGAACGTTCGTCCAACAGTAGAAGTAAAATCTCGTCGTGTTGGTGGTTCTACTTATCAAGTTCCAGTGGAAGTTCGTCCGGTTCGAAGAAATGCTTTGGCTATGCGTTGGATTGTTGAAGCAGCACGTAAACGTCCAGATAAATCTATGTTTCTCAGATTATCTAATGAATTGCAAGATGCTTTTGAAAATAAAGGGAATGCTGTAAAAAAAAGAGAAGAAGTACACAGAATGGCAGAAGCTAATAAAGCTTTTGCGCATTATCGTTGGTAAAAATAGTTTATTGCAGTAATAAGTTATATTTACGTTAATCAACAGGTAAAGCCATTCTTTTTTATTGATTAATCATTTAGACTATTAGGTAACTAGAGGAATAAAATGGCTCGTACTACTCCTATTACTAATTATAGAAATATTGGAATTAGTGCTCATATAGATGCTGGAAAAACAACTACGACTGAACGAATTTTGTTTTATACAGGAATTAATCATAAGATTGGGGAAGTTCATGATGGAGCAGCAACTATGGATTGGATGGAACAAGAACAGGAAAGAGGTATTACTATTACTTCTGCTGCAACAACTGCATTTTGGTCAGGAATGGCTGATCAATTTACACCGCATCGAATTAATATTATTGATACACCAGGACATGTTGATTTTACTATAGAAGTTGAACGTTCTATGCGTGTATTAGATGGTGTTGTTATGGTTTATTGTGCAGTTGGAGGTGTTCAATCTCAATCTGAGACTGTTTGGCGTCAAGCAAATAAGTATAAGGTACCTAGAATTGCATTTATTAATAAAATGGATCGTATGGGAGCAAATTTTTTAAAAGTAGTTAAACAAATAAAAAATCGTCTTACTACAAATCCTGTTCCTATTCAGTTAGCGATAGGTAGCGAAGAAAATTTTGTAGGAATAATAGATTTAATAAAAATGAAATCTGTTAGTTGGAATGATAAAGATCAAGGAGTAACTTTTACTTATTCAGATATTCCTGTTGATATGTTAGAGTTATCTGAAAAATGGCATCATAATTTAATTGAATCTGCTGCTGAAGCAAATGAAGAAATTATGGAAAAATATTTAAATGGAGAAAAACTTTCTGAAGAAGAAATAAAATTAGCACTACGACAAAGAGTTTTAAATAATGAAATTGTTATTATTACTTGTGGATCTGCATTTAAAAATAAAGGAGTACAAGCTTTATTAGATGCAGTAATAGAATATTTACCATCTCCAATAGATGTAGGATTAAAAAAAGAAATTTCAGATAAAACAGGAAAGACAATTGTTTTACCTAATTTCAATGATGAAGAACCTTTTTCAGCATTAGCATTTAAAATTGCCAGTGATCCATTTGTTGGAAATTTAACGTTTTTTAGAGTGTATTCTGGAGTAGTGAGATCGGGAGATACTGTATTTAATTCTGTAAAATCTCAAAAAGAAAGATTTGGACGAATTGTTCAAATGCATGCAAATAAAAGAGAAGAAATAAAAGAGGTAAGATCTGGTGATATAGCTGCAGCTATTGGTTTAAAAAATGTAACAACAGGTGATACTTTATGTGATCAAAATTCTAGAATTATTTTAGAACGCATGGAATTTCCTGAACCAGTAATTTCTATTTCTGTAGAACCAAAAACAAAATCTGATCAGGAAAAAATGGGTTTAGCTTTAAATAGATTAGCAAAAGAAGACCCTTCATTCCGAGTATGGACGGATGAAGAATCTAATCAAACTATTATTGCAGGTATGGGGGAATTACATTTAGAAATTATTGTTGATCGTATGAAAAGGGAATTTAATGTTAGTGGAAATATTGGCAAACCTCAAGTTGCTTATAGGGAAACTATCAAGGAATTAGTGAAAAATATAGAAGGTAAACACATTAAGCAATCTGGAGGACGAGGTCAATATGGACATGTAGTAATTGATTTATTTCCATTAGAACCAGGAAGTGGATCCAGTTATAATTTTATAAATGATATAAAAGGTGGTGTAATTCCAGGAGAATATATTTCAGCAATAGATAAAGGTATTCAAGAACAGTTAAAATATGGACCGTTGGCAGGATATCCGGTTGTAGATATAGGTGTACGTCTGCATTTCGGATCTTATCATGATGTAGATTCTTCTGAAATAGCATTTAAATTAGCAGCATCAATAGCATTTAAAAATGCTTTTAAACAGGCTAAACCGATTTTACTAGAACCTATTATGAAAGTAGAAATAGAAACTCCAGAAGATTATATGGGAGATGTTATTGGTGATATAAATCGTCGAAGAGGCATTATCGAGGGTATGAATAATATGATAAATGGGAAAATTATTTTTGCCAAAGTACCTTTATCTGAAATGTTCGGATATGCTACTGATTTACGTTCTCAAAGTCAAGGAAGAGCAGCTTATTCTATGGAATTTTTGCAGTATGCAGAAGCTCCTAATAGTGTAGCTAAAAATATTATTTTAGAAAGAGAGAAATGATTTTTTATATTTTAAAAATTTAATAAAGGTTATATTTTATGTCTAAAGAAAAGTTTGCAAGATTAAAACCCCATATTAATGTGGGAACAATAGGTCATGTTGATCATGGTAAAACAACTTTAACAGCTGCTATTACTACTGTATTGGCTAAAAAATATGGAGGATCTCCTCGTGCTTTTGATCAAATTGATAATGCTCCTGAGGAGAAAGCAAGAGGTATTACCATAAATACTTCTCATGTTGAATATGATACTCTTAGTAGACATTATGCACATGTTGATTGTCCAGGGCATGCAGATTATATAAAAAATATGATAACAGGAGCTGCGCAAATGGATGGCGCTATTTTAGTAGTAGCTGCTAGCGATGGTCCTATGCCACAAACACGTGAACATATTTTATTAGGTCGTCAAGTAGGTGTACCTTACATAATTGTATTTTTGAATAAATGTGACGCTGTTGATGATGAAGAATTATTGGAATTAGTTGAAATGGAAGTTAGAGATTTATTGACACAATATGATTTTCCGGGTGATGATACTCCTATTGTAAGGGGTTCGGCTCTAAAAGCATTAGAAGGTGTTCCAGAATGGGAAGAAAAAATTATCGATTTAGCTAATTTATTAGATAGTTATATTCCAGAACCAATAAGATCAATTGAAAAACCATTTTTACTTCCGATAGAAGATGTATTTTCTATTTCTGGTAGAGGTACAGTTGTGACTGGTAGAGTAGAGCAAGGTATTGTAAAAGTTGGTGAAGAAGTTGAAATTGTTGGAATAAAGAATACTATAAAAACAACATGTACTGGTGTTGAAATGTTTCGTAAATTATTAGATGAAGGAAGAGCTGGAGAAAATGTTGGAATTTTATTACGAGGCACTAAACGAGAAGACATAGAAAGAGGACAAGTATTAGCAAAACCAGGAACTATTCATCCTCATATCAAATTTGAATCAGAAGTTTATGTACTTTCAAAGGAAGAAGGTGGTCGTCATACACCTTTTTTTAAAGGATATCGACCTCAATTTTATTTTAGAACCACAGATGTAACCGGTTTTATTGAGTTACCTCAGGATATAGAAATGGTTATGCCTGGAGATAATATTAAAATGACAGTAACATTGATTCATCCTATTGCAATGTCTGAAGGACTGCGTTTTGCAATTCGTGAAGGTGGTCGTACAGTTGGAGCTGGTGTGGTTATTAAGGTAATTAGTTAATTAATATTTTATTGAATATGATAATTAAAAGGTTGATTTATATTAAATACGGAAGAGCCGATAAAGCTCTTCCGTATTTAATATAAAATATAGACATATGATTTTTAAATACTATAGTTTACAAAATAAAATATATTTTTTATAATAATAATTTAATAATTATTAAAAAAATATTTAGATAATTTTATTATGTGTAGGAATTTTTTACAATATTAAATGTTGATTTTTTAATAAAAATTATTATAAATTTTTAAAAAATATATTTTATTTTAATTTTTAAAAACTACGTACGTTTGTTTTTTAAAGAATGTTATAATATCTTCCTTATTTTATAAGCATTTTAATTTTTAATTGATATGGAATTTTTATTTTAAATTATTTAAATTTCTTATATAATTTAAATACTTAATACTCCTAATTTTGGAGTTATGAATTAAACTATTACGCTGACTTACTAATTATTTAGTAAGAAAGGTGTTTTTTAGTTTTTATAAAATTGGAGTTCTGGTCTTATGCAGAACCAAAGAATACGTATTCGTCTTAAAGCTTTTGATCATCGTTTAATAGATCAATCAACTTCAGAAATTGTTGAAACTGCTAAAAGAACAGGAGCGCAAGTCCGTGGTCCTATACCACTTCCTACACGTAAGGAACGTTTTACTGTTTTAATTTCTCCTCATGTTAATAAAGATGCACGTGATCAATATGAAATTCGTACTCACAAGCGATTGATAGATATTGTTGAACCTACTGAAAAAACAGTAGACGCTTTAATGCGATTAGATCTTGCTGCTGGTGTAGACGTACAAATCAGCCTTGATTAATAAGATAATTACATGATCAAAGGGTTGTAAAATGATAGGTTTAGTTGGAAAAAAATTAGGTATGACACGAATTTTTAGTAAAGAGGGTGTTTCTATACCTGTTACAGCAATTGAAATAAAAGAAAATCGTATTATCCAAATTAAAAATTTAGATAATGATAAATATAAAGCTATACAAGTTACTACAGGAATTAAAAAATTCAATCAGTTAAAAAAACCTGAATCTGGTCATTTTATTAAATCAGGAGTAAAAGCTGGTCGTGGTTTATGGGAATTTAGAGTTTCTGATTTAAAAGATTTTAAAATTGGAAATATAGTTAATGTAAATATTTTTATTAATGTAAAAAAAGTTGATATTACTGGTATTTCTAAAGGAAAAGGATTTTCTGGTACGGTAAAAAGATGGAATTTCAGAACTCAAGATGCAACTCATGGTAACTCATTATCTCATCGTGTACCTGGTTCTATTGGTCAAAATCAAACTCCAGGAAGAGTTTTTAAAGGTAAAAAAATGGCTGGTCATTTAGGCAACGTTCGCGTTACAGTTCAAAGTTTAACAGTAATTAGAATCGATGCTAATCAAAACTTGTTATTAATCAAGGGTTCTGTTCCTGGTGCAACTGGTAGTGACCTTATTGTTAAACCAGCTATAAAAGCATGAGGACTATAATATGGAATTATTACTTAAAGATGAATCAACGTCACTTTATTTGTCTGATGTTATATTTGGTCGAGATTTTAATAAGTCTCTTGTCCATCAAGTTATAATGGCTTATAGATCAAGTGCTAGACAAGGAACACGAGCTCAAAAGAGTCGTGCAGAAGTTTCTGGTTCTGGAAAAAAACCATGGCGTCAAAAAGGAACAGGAAGAGCAAGAGCTGGATCAGTTAGAAGTCCTTTATGGCGTTCTGGTGGTGTTACATTTGCATCTAAACCTCAAGATTATGAACAGAAAGTTAATCGTAAGATGTATCGTGGTGCTATGCAAAGTATTTTTTCAGAATTAGTACGTCAAAATCGTCTTATAATTTTTAAAAAATTTTCTTTAGATTTACCTAAAACCAAATTATTAGTAAGAAAATTAAAAGATATAGGATTAAAAAATGTACTAATTATTATTAAAGGAATAGATAATAATTTATTTTTAGCTTCTCGTAATTTGTATAAAGTAGATGTTTGTGATGTTAATTTAATTAATCCAGTTAGTTTAATTTCTTTTGAAAAGATTATTTTAACAACGGAAGCTATTAGTAAAATAGAGGAAATGTTTTCATGACACATAAAGATCTTATTTTTAAAGTATTGCTTTCTCCTAAAATTTCAGAAAAGTCTTCTTTATCTGCAGAAAAACATAATACAGTTGTTTTTAAAGTAAAAAAAGATGCAAAAAAATCTACGATAAGAAAAGCTATACAAGAATTGTTCAAAGTAAAAGTGAGTTCTATCAATACACTTTTAGTTAAAGAAAAAATAAAACGTAAAGGGAATCAAGTAAGTCGCCATAAAATTTGGAAAAAAGCTTATATTACTTTAAGAAAAGGTCAAAATGTAGACTTACTTAGTAACGTAGATTAGTTGTAGGAAAAAAAATGACAATTATTAAATGTAAACCGACATCTCCTGGTCGTCGTCATGTTATTAAAGTGGTTAATAAAAATTTATATAAAGGTAAATCATTTTCTTTACTAACAAAAAAGAATACTAAGACAGGTGGAAGGAATAATGCTGGTCGAATTACTACTCGTCATATAGGTGGAGGTCATAAAAGAGCGTATAGAATTCTTGATTTTAAAAGAAAAAAAGACGGTATTCCTGCTGTTGTAGAACGTTTTGAATATGATCCTAATCGTTCAGCAAATATTGCTTTAATCTTATATAAGGATGGGAAACGTAATTATATTTTAGCTCCTAAAGGTTTATCCATCGGTGATAAAGTTATTTCCGGTATTAAAGAATCTATAAAAGTAGGAAATTCATTGCCTTTAAAAAATATTCCAATTGGAGAATTAGTTCATAATGTAGAAATGAAACCTGGAAAGGGAGGTCAAATAGCACGTTCAGCTGGTAGTTACGTACAATTAGTAGCTAGTGAAAATACTTACGTTACAATTAGGTTAAGATCGGGAGAAATGAGAAAAATACCATCTGATTGTAGAGCTACTATTGGAGAAGTAGGGAACTCTGAACATATGTTAAGAGTATTAGGAAAAGCAGGAGCTTCTCGGTGGAGAGGTATTAGACCAACAGTGAGGGGTACTGCTATGAATCCTGTTGATCATCCACATGGAGGAGGAGAAGGTAGAAATTTTGGTAAACATCCAGTAACTCCATGGGGTTTTCAAACTAAAGGAAAGAAAACTAGAAAAAATAAACGTACTGATAAGTTTATCTTACGAAGTAGAAATAAATAATTATAGAGGATAAAGAATGCCGCGTTCTCTTAAAAAAGGTCCTTTTATTGATCTTAGTTTATTAAAGAAAGTAGAAAAATCTGTTAAAAAAAATGATAAAAAACCATTACGTACTTGGTCTCGTCGTTCTACTATTTTCCCAAATATGATTGGTTTAACAATAGCAATACATAATGGTCGTCAACATGTTCCTGTTTTTATTACTGAAGATATGGTAGGTCATAAATTAGGAGAATTTTCTTTAACTAGAACTTATAAAGGTCATGCTGCTGATCGTAAAGTTAAAAAACGTTAGCGAAAAGAGGAATAAATGGAAGTTTTAGCTCAATATCGTCAAGCTCGTTCATCTGCACAAAAGGTTCGTTTGGTTGCTGATTTGATTCGTGGTAAAAAAGTACAAAAAGCTTTAGAAATACTTATTTATTCTAATAAAAAAGCATCAAATTTGGTCAAAAAAGTATTAGAATCAGCAATAGCCAATGCTGAACATAATGAAGGTGCTGATATAGATAGTTTAATAATAAAAAAAATTTTTGTTAATGAAGGGCCAACTATGAAAAGAATGATGCCACGTGCTAAAGGTCGCGCTGATCGAATTTTAAAACGCACTAGTCATATCACCGTAGTTGTTTCTGATCGCTAAGATTTTGGAGACTAGTAATGGGTCAAAAAGTACATCCTAATGGCATGCGATTGGGAATAATTAAATCTTGGAATTCTGTTTGGTTTTCTAATAGTAAAGATTTTTCTGATAATTTAAACAGTGATTTTCAAGTTAGAAGTTTTTTGAAAAAAGAGTTATTTAAAGCGTCTGTATCTCGAATTATTATCGAGCGTCCAGCTAAAAGTATTCGGATTACTATCTATACAGCACGTCCAGGAATTGTTATAGGGAAAAAAGGAGAAGATGTAGAAAAATTAAGAGCAGCAATAGCTATTATTGCTGGTGTTCCTGCACAAATTAATATTTCAGAAGTAAGAAAACCAGAGTTAGATGCAAAATTAGTAGCTGATAATATTACATCTCAGTTAGAAAGAAGAATAATGTTTCGTCGAGCTATGAAAAGAGCTGTTCAAAATGCTATGAGACAGGGAGCAAAAGGGATAAAAGTTGAAATAAGTGGACGTTTAGGAGGGGCGGAAATAGCAAGAAAAGAATGGTATCGTGAAGGGAGAGTTCCATTACATACATTACGTGCTGATGTTCAATATAGTGCTTCAGAAGCACATACCACATATGGAATTGTTGGAGTAAAAGTATGGATTTTTAAAGGAGAAATTTTAGGTGGAATGTCTGCTGTAAAAATTTTAGAAAGGCCGATTTCTCAAGCTAAAAAATATCATCGTAAGAATCGTAAGTAAGGAGATTATTTTATATGATGCAACCAAAACGAACTAAATTCCGCAAAATGCATAAAGGAAGGAATCGTGGTTTTGCTATTAGTACTGGTGTTCAATTCGGTAGTTTTGGTTTAAAAGCTGTGGACAGAGGACGTTTAACAGCTCGTCAAATTGAAGCAGCAAGGATAGCTATAACTCGTTCTGTAAAAAGACAAGGGAGAATGTGGATACGAATTTTTCCTGATAAACCTATTACTCAAAAACCATTAGAAGTAAGAATGGGAAAAGGTAAAGGGAATGTTGAATATTGGGTGGCTCTAATTCAACCAGGTAAAATTTTATATGAAATTGAAGGTTTATCTGAATCATTATCTCGAGAAGCATTTAAGTTAGCAGCTGCAAAATTACCTATTAAAACTATATTTGTTACTAAAATGGTGATGTAATGAAAGTTATTAAGCTGCGTAAAAAAAATATTACAGATTTAAATTCTGAATTATTATATTTATCAAGAGAATATTTTAATCTACGTATGCAATTATCATCAGGTAAATTAAAACAATCTCATTTGTTAAAAAAAGTTCGTAAAAATATTGCTCAAGTAAAAATGTTGTTGTCGGAAAAAGGAAAAGAATCATGACCAAAAAATATAATATATTACAAGGTTGTGTGATCAGTGATAAAATGCAAAAAACAGCTGTTATAGCTGTAGAACGTTTTGTCAAACATCCTATTTATGGAAAATTTATAAAACGTACAACAAAATTACATTTCCATGATGAAAAAAATGAATGTGATATTGGAGATACTATAGAAATTCGGGAATGTCGGCCAATATCTAAAAAAAAATCTTGGATTTTATTGCGTATTTTAGAAAAATCAACGCTTTAAAAATTTTATGCTAAGCATAAACATGAACAGTGGTAATCAATTGGCTGTTCATGTTTCTAGAAACATAAAAAATGGTAAGATGTATTGTCTACATTGGTGATTATTATAAATTTGTTTATTTTTCATCAACAAGTGTTATGATTGGAGTTTCTAATATGATTCAGGAACAAAGTGTGTTAAATGTAGCAGATAATTCTGGTGCACGTTCTGCAATGTGTATTAAGGTTTTAGGGGGTTCTAGAAGACGTTATGCAGGTATTGGAGATGTTATAAAAGTTACAGTAAAAGAAGCTATTCCAAGAGGTAAAGTGAAAAAAGGTGATGTTCTTAAAGCTGTAGTGGTTCGTACTAAAAAAGGGATAAGAAGATCTGATGGTTCTATTATTCGTTTTGATACTAATTCATGTGTATTGTTGAATAATAATACTGAACAACCAGTAGGAACTCGTATTTTTGGACCAGTGACTCGAGAATTGAGAATAGAAAAATTTATGAAAATTGTTTCATTAGCTCCTGAAGTATTGTGAATAAGAGGAGAATAGAATATGGCAAATAAAATACGTTGTAATGATAAAGTGATAATTTTAGCAGGAAGAGATAAAGGTAAAATAGGAATTGTAAAAAGATTATTATCTTCACATAGGATTATTGTAGAGGGTGTTAATATAGTTAAAAAACATCAAAAATCTGTTCCTGCTCAAAATAAACCAGGAGGAATAATTAGTAAGGAGTTAGGAATTCATATTTCTAATGTAGCTATATTTAATTCGATAACAGAAAAAGCTGATCGTATAGGTTTTAGATTTGAGGAAGGGAAAAAAGTTCGTTTTTTTAAATCTAATAAAAAGACATTACATAATGTGGGACTATAATCATGTCAAGATTGTATGATTATTATAAAAAAACAGTATTACAGAAATTGATGATAAAATGTGGTTATAATTCTTTAATGCAAGTACCTAGAATTGAAAAAATTACTTTAAATATGGGAGTTGGTACTGTTATTACTGAAAAAAAAACTCTTGATCAAGCAGTTTTAGATTTAACTTTAATTTCTGGGCAAAAGCCTTTAGTGACCAAATCTCGAAAATCTATAGCTGGTTTTAAGATTCGCCAGGGTTATCCTATTGGTTGTAAAGTAACTTTAAGAGGGCAACGTAAATGGGATTTTTTAGATCGTTTAATTACTATCGCTATACCTCGCATTAGAGATTTTCGTGGTTTACCTAAAAGTTCTTTTGACGGTCGAGGAAATTATAGTATGGGAATTAAAGAACAAATCATTTTTCCAGAGATTGATTATGATAAAATTGACCGTATTCGTGGTTTAAATGTTAATATTACTACTACTGCTCGTTCTGATTATGAAGGTGAATTACTATTGTCTTCTTTTCATTTTCCATTTCGTAAATAAATAAGGTGTTAAATGGCTAAAAAATCAATTAAAGCAAGAGAAGTAAGACGTATTAAGTTAGCTAAAAAATTTTTTAAAAAACGTGAAAAGTTAAAAAAAATTATTTCTGATTTATCTCTATCAGAAGAACTTCGTTGGCAAGCTGTATTAAAGTTACAAATATTACCAAGAGATTCTAGTCCTTCACGTCAAAGGAATCGTTGTCGTCAAACAGGTAGACCGCATGCTTTTTTACGTAAATTTGGATTAAGTAGAATTAAATTAAGAGAATCAGCTATGCGTGGTGAAATTCCTGGTTTAAGAAAAGCAAGTTGGTGATTAGTTAGTAATTTTTTTTAGTTGGGAGTAAAATAAATGAGTATGCAAGATCCAATTTCAGATATGCTTACGTGTATTCGTAATGGTCAAGTGTCTAATAAATTATCAGTTACAATGCCTTCTTCTAAATTTAAAGCGGCAATTAGTGATGTTTTAAAAAGAGAAGGATATATTAAAGACTATGTTATTACAGAAAGAATTAAGTTAAAATTAAAAATTATTCTTAAATATTTTCATGGTAAGGGTGTTATTGAAAGTATACAACGTGTTAGTCGTCCTAGTTTGCGTATATATAAGCAAAAACATGAATTACCAAAAGTAATGTCTGGTTTAGGTATTGCAATTATTTCAACTTCCAGGGGTTTAATAACTGACAAAGAGGCCAGAAAATTAGGTCTTGGTGGTGAAATTATTTGTTATGTTTCTTAATAGGAGAAAAAGATGTCTCGTATCGCCAAAAATCCTATTTTTATTCCTTCTTGTGTGGATATAAAATTAAAAGGACAAAAAATTTTAATTAAAGGGAAAAATGGTGAACTGACTTATATTTTTCACAAAAGTGTAACAATAGAAGAAAAAAAATCTTTTTTATTTTTTTCAGTTAATTTAAATTATGATGATGCTTGGGCACAAGCAGGTACATGTCGAGCATTAGTTTATTCAATGATTATTGGTGTTACAGAAGGATTTTCAAAAAAACTACAATTAGTAGGTGTAGGATATCGTGTTAGTATTACTAAAAAAAATATTATTAATATGTCTTTAGGTTACTCTCATCCTATTGAATATTCATTGCCTTTTGGTGTAATAGCGGAGATTCCATCTCAAACGGAAATTATACTTAAAGGTGCAGATAAACAATTAATAGGACAAGTAGCAGCTAATTTACGTGCTTATCGTGTTCCTGAACCGTATAAAGGAAAAGGAATTCGGTATGAAAATGAAATAATACGTGTGAAAGAGGCTAAGAAAAAATAATATGACAGTAATTAAAAATAAAAGATTAGCTCGTTTACGTCGTGGTTTAAAAACACGATGTAAATTAAAGAAATTAGGTGCTGTTCGTTTAGTTGTTCACCGAACTTCTCGTCATATTTATGCACAAATTATAAATTCAACAAATTCTAGGGTGGTGGTAGTAGCTTCAACGTTAGAAAAAAAAATAAGTAAAAATATTGTTTATACAGGAAATAAAATAGCAGCAGCAGTAATAGGGAAAATAATTGCAGAACGAGCTTTAAAAAAAGGAATTATAAATGTTTCTTTTGATCGTTCAGGATTCCAATATCATGGTCGAATTCAGGTTTTAGCAGAATCTGCAAGAAAAGCCGGTTTAATATTTTAAGGATAACATCTCATGGCTATTATTGAGAAAAAAAATAATTTAGATTTTAGAGAAAAATTAATTACTGTTAATCGTGTATCTAAAACAGTAAAGGGTGGTCGTATATTTTCTTTTACTGCGTTAACGGTTGTTGGTAATGGTCAAGGTAAAGTAGGTTTTGGATACGGAAAAGCACGTGAAGTGCCGGCAGCAATCCAAAAAGCAATGGAAAAAGCGCGTAGAAAAATGATTAAGATAGAAATTGTAAATGGAACTTTGCAACATTCAGTTAGAGGTTATTATACAGGTGCTAATATATTTATGAAACCTGCTTCAGAAGGTACAGGGATTATTGCTGGAGGTGCTATGAGAGCGGTATTAGAGGTATCTGGTGTACACAATGTTTTAGCTAAAGCATATGGTTCTACTAATCCTATTAATGTGGTAAGAGCAACAATGAAGGGATTAGAAAGTATGAGATCTCCAGAAATTATTGCTGCTAAAAGAAATAAATTGATATCGGATTGTATAGGATAATATAAAAATGATAAAAACGATAAATATAACACAAGTCAAAAGTGCAATAGGTCGTTTATCTAAACATAAAGCTACATTAATTGGCTTAGGTTTACGATATATTGGACATACAGTTAACCGCAAAGATACACCAGCTATTAGGGGTATGATAAAATCTTTATCTTATATGTTAAAAATACAGGAAATATAGAAAATGTATTTAAATAATCTTTTTCCGGGGAAAAATGCTCATAAAAAAAGAAAACGGGTAGGAAGAGGAATAGGTTCTGGTTTAGGTAAAACAGCCGGTAGAGGACATAAAGGACAAAAATCACGTACGGGTGGTAGTATTAATAGAGGGTTTGAAGGAGGTCAAATGCCTTTATATCGGAGAATACCTAAATTTGGGTTTGTTTCTCGAAAAGCATGCGTAACAAAAGAAGTAAGATTATCAGAGTTAAATCAATTTTCAAAAAAATTAATTACTTTAAATTTGTTAAAAGAACATAATATCATTCATAAAAATATTAAATTTGTAAAAATTATTTTATCAGGTAGTATTTCTTCACCAATTAAGGTATCTGGTTTGCGTGTAACAAAAGGTGCACGTATGGTTATTGAAAATTGTGGTGGTAAAATAGAGGAATAAGTAGCATATAATATGGTTAAAAAATTAGGATTAGACTATCAAAAGTATCATGGTGGTTTTAATATACTTAAAAAAAGAGTTATTTTTGTTATAATGGCGTTAATTGTTTTTCGTATTGGTTCTTTTATTCCAATTCCTGGTATTGATGTTACAATACTATCCAGGTTATTAGAAAAACAACAAGGTACTATTATTGAAATTTTTAATATGTTTTCTGGTGGTGCTTTAAGTCGTGCTTCTATTTTTGCGTTAGGGATTATGCCGTATATTTCGGCATCTATTATTATTCAATTGTCAACTTTAGTTTATCCAAGATTGATTGAAATAAAAAAAGAAGGAGAGTCTGGAAGACGTAAAATTGATAGATATATTAGATATACTACTTTATTATTAGCAATTTTACAGTCTATTGGTATTGCAATAAGTTTGCCGAAAATGCCTGCATTGCGTTTTTTAATTATTCATCCTGATTTATATTTTTATTGTATTGCTGTTTTTAGTTTGGTTACTGGTACTGTTTTCTTAATGTGGTTAGGTGAATTAATTACTGAAAAAGGTTTAGGTAATGGTATTTCAATAATTATTTTTTCTGGAATTATAGCTGGTTTACCTGCTTCAATTGGTAGCACATTAGAACAAGTTAGATTAGGTGAATTAAATTTTATATTATTTTTATTTGTTATTTTTTTTATTTTTTTTATTATTTTTTTAGTAGTTTTAATAGAACGTAGTCAAAGAAAGCTCAATGTGCATTATGCAAAACGCCAACAAGGTAGACGTATTTATGCTGCACAAAGTAGTTATTTACCTTTAAAGGTTAATATGTCAGGAGTTATTCCTGCTATATTTGCTTCTAGTATTATTCTTTTTCCAGCCACTATTTTTTCTTGGTTTGGAGGTGAAAGTAAATGGAAATGGTTAATAAATATTTCATTTTATTTACAACCTAATAAATTTGTTTATATGTTTTTATATGCTGTTGCAATAATTTTCTTTTGTTTTTTTTATACTAGTGTTGTTTTTAATTCTCGTGAAACAGCAGAAAATTTAAAAAAATCGGGAGCTTTTATTCCTGGTATTCGACCAGGTGAAAAAACTGCAAGATATATTAATAAAATAATATTACGTTTAACACTTATTGGTTCTGTTTATATTACTTTTATTTGTTTAATTCCAGAATTAATGAGATTTTTTATTCATGTTCCATTCTATTTTGGAGGTACATCTTTATTAATCGTAGTAGTTGTTATTATTGATTTTATTGCTCAAGTACAAACATTGATTATGTCTACACAATACGAATCAGCATTAAAAAAGTCTAAGTTAAGTTTTAAAGATATTTATAAATAAAATATATTTTTAAGGATTTTATAATGAAAGTTAGAGCATCTGTAAAAAAGTTATGTCGTAATTGTAAGATTGTACGGAGAAAAAATGTTATTCGTGTAATTTGTACTCATGAATTAAAGCATAAACAACGTCAAGGTTAAACTAATGATTTATTTAGTAATTAATTTTTTAATTTTTATGATTTATATTTTAAGGGTATTTATATATATGCATTTTTATAAAAACATAAAAATATAGGAGTGAACAGTGGCTCGTATTGCAGGAATTAATATACCTGATCACAAACATATTATAGTAGCATTATTATCTATATACGGTATTGGTAAAACTCGTGCCAAATCAATTTGTTCTATTTCTGGAATAAAAGAAAATACTCAGGTGAAAAATTTGATTGAAAAAGAAATTGAGTTGCTACGTACTGCAGTCAGTAAATTTGTTGTTGAAGGTGATTTAAGGAGAGAAAAGACCTTAAGTATAAAAAGATTAATGGATCTCGGATGTTATAGAGGGTTACGTCATCGTCGAGGATTACCTGTTCGTGGGCAGCGTACTAAAACTAATGCTCGTACGAGAAAAGGGCCGCGTAAAGCTATAAAAAAACAATAAGAAAGGAATTATAATTTATAATGGCAAAAATATCCGTTCGTGTTAAAAAACGTGTTAAAAAACAAGTTTTAGATGGTATAGCTCATATTCATGCTTCTTTTAATAATACTATTGTAACAATCACTGATAGGCATGGAAATACTTTAGGTTGGGCTACATCTGGTGGTTCAGGTTTTAGAGGTTCTCGTAAGTCGACTCCATTTGCTGCTCAAGTAGCTGCTGAACGTTGTGCTGAATTAGTGAAAGAATACGGAATAAGAAATTTAGAAGTAATGGTAAAGGGACCTGGTCCAGGTCGGGAATCAACAATTCGTGCTTTAAATTCTGCTGGTTTTCGTATTACAAATATTACTGATGTAACTCCTATACCTCATAATGGGTGTCGTTCTCCTAAAAAACGTCGTGTATAAATTTTTATATAAATGGAAAAATTGACGAAATGGCAAAATATTTAGGTCCTAAATTAAAATTATGTAGGCGTGAAGGTAGCGATTTATTTTTAAAATCTGGAGTTCGTTCTATCGATACTAAATGTAAGTTAGAGCAATCTCCTGGTCAACATGGTAATCGTAAACCCCGTCTTTCTGATTATGGAATTCAATTAAGAGAAAAGCAAAAAGTACGTCGTTTATACGGTATATTAGAACGTCAATTTCATAATTATTATAAATTAGCAGTGCGTTTAAAAGGGAATACTGGAGAAAATTTATTAAAATTGTTAGAAGACAGATTGGATAATGTCGTTTATCGTATGGGTTTTGCTTCAACTAGATCAGAATCTCGTCAATTAGTTAATCATAAATCAATTTTAGTAAATAATCGTATTGTTAATATTGCTTCTTATCAGTTATCTATTAATGATAGAATTTCTGTTCGTGAAAAATGTAAAAATCAGTATCGTATAAAGGCAGCTTTAGAACTATCGGAACAAAGAGAAAAACCTAATTGGTTAGAAGTGGATATTAATAAAATGGAAGGTTTTTTGAAACGATATCCTGAAAGAGCGGATTTATCTGCAGAAATTAATGAACATTTGATAGTTGAACTTTATTCTAAATAAGGTTGAAATGACAAAAGAGGATATAATGCAGAGTGCTGTAACTAATTTTTTAAAACCACGTTTGGTAAATATTGAACATATTAGTTCTACGCATGCTAAGGTTGTTCTTGAACCTTTAGAACGTGGTTTCGGTCATACATTAGGTAATGCATTACGTAGAATATTACTTTCTTCTATGCCAGGTTGTGCAGTTACAGAAGTCGAAATTGATGGAATACTACATGAATATAGTACAAAAGAAGGAGTTCAAGAAGATGTTCTTGAGATTTTATTAAATTTAAAAGGTTTGGCTATAAAAATGTATGGTAAAGATCATGTTATATTAAATTTGAAAAAATCAGGAATAGGTGTGGTTACAGCTGCAGATATTATTCATACGAGTGATATAGAAATTATTAATCCTGAACATGTTATTTGTCATTTAACTTGTGAACAATCTGTAATTAATATGAGAATTACGATACAAAGAGGAAGAGGGTACGTACCAGTTTCTACTAGAATATCTTTAGAAGATAATAATCGTTTTATAGGAAAATTATTTTTAGATGCTTGCTATAGTCCTGTAGATCGTATTGTTTATAATGTTGAAGCTGCTCGTGTAGAGCAACGTACTGATTTAGATAAATTAATTATAGAAATGGAAACTAACGGCACAATTGATCCAGAAGAAGCTATTAGGCGAGCAGCAACAATTTTAGTTGATCAGCTAGAAGCTTTTGTTGATTTACGTGATGTTGGTGAGCCTGAATTAATAGAAGAAAAACCAGAATTTGCACCTATTTTATTACGTCCTGTGGATGATTTAGAATTAACGGTGCGATCTGCTAATTGTTTAAAATCCGAGAGTATTCATTATATTGGTGATTTAGTTCAGAAAACTGAGATAGAATTATTAAAGACACCTAATTTAGGTAAAAAATCTTTAACTGAAATTAAAGATGTTTTAGCGGCAAGAGATTTATCTTTAGGTATGCGTTTAGAAAACTGGCCTCCAGAAAGTATTTTAGATGATTAGTAAATTTTTATCTTTTAATACTATATCAATTAGGAGAATAAAATAATGCGCCATAGAAAAATTAGTTGTCGATTAAATCGTAGTCCTAATCATATAAAGTCAATGTTTCGAAATATGGTATGTTCTTTATTACATCATGAATTAATAAAAACAACTGTAGCTAGAGCAAAGATATTACGTAGAATAATAGAACCATTAATTACTAAATCTAAAATAGATAATGTTAAAAATCGTAGGTTTATATTTTCTAAAATCAGGAATAATGAAATGGTTAATAAGTTATTTACTGATTTAGGACCATTTTTTTTGAATCGTACAGGTGGTTATATTCGTGTATTAAAATTTGGATTCAGGGAAGGAGATAGATCACCTATCGCATATTTACAATTTGTAGATAGAAAAAAAGTAAAATCTAAAATAGTAACTAAAAAGTAAAATTTTTATTGTAAATAAAAATGTTTTACTCTAATGTTTTTAACATTTTTGGTTATTAATAATAACAAACGGCATTTTATGCCGTTCTGTTTTTGTAAGGATTTTTTAAAATATGAATTATTTATTTTTATTATTTTTTATAAGTTTTATATTATGAAGATAATTATCCTTGGAGCTAGTCAAGTTGGTATTAATATAGCAGAATTTTTACTAATTGAAAATAATGATATTACGATAGTAGATAAAAATGAATCATCTTTATTTCAATTGCAAGATAGATTAGATTTACGTGTTGTTGTAGGTTATGAATCACGTTTGGAAGTGTTACGTGAAGCAGGAGCGGAACAAGCTGATATATTAATTTCTGCTACTTGTTCTGATGAAATGAATATCATAGCATGTCAAATTGCGAATTCTTTCTTTTCTATTCCAAAGTGTATTGCAATTCTTAAATCAACAGACTATATAGAAATAGAAGATAAAATTTTTCCTGAAAATCAAAAGTATATTAATTGTTTTATACATCCAGAAAAAATGATAATAAAAAATTTAATCGATTTTATAGAATATCCAGGAATATTAAAAGTCATTTATTTGTTTAATGGTACTATAGTTTTATCTTTATTAAGAATATTTGATAATAGTAATTTAGTTGGTTTTTCTATTTTTGATATAAAAAATAAATTTTCTGGAATCGATTTTTTTATTCCTATTATTATTCGTAATGGAAGACCATTTTTTTCTATTAATTCTACTATTTTTAAATTTAATGATGAATTTTTTATTTTGTGTTTAAGTAAAAATTTTTTGGAATTAATAAAACAGTTAAAAAATATTAAACAAACAGAAAATAAAAATATTATGTTAGTTGGTGGAGGTAATATAGGATTTGGTGTAGCCCATAGTTTAGAAAAAAAATATAATATAAAGATATTAGAATTAAATAAAAAAAGAGCTAAGATGATATCTAAAAATTTAGAATATTCAACAGTATTATTAGGTGATGCTTCTGATATTAAGTTGTTTGCTGAGGAAGACGTTGGGAAAATGGATATTTTTATATCATTAACTAATAATGATGATACAAACATTATATCTAGCATAGTTGCAAAAAAGATGGGATCAAAACAATCTTTAGCTTTAGTAAAAAATAAATTTTATTTTGAATTAATAGATTTTTCTAAAGAAATCGATGAAATTATTTTTCCTCAAGAAATTATTATATCTGAATTATTAAATCAGATTAGATCATCGAATATAATTAGTTTATTTTTATTTGATAAAAGTAAAATGGAAGTTATTGAAATTATTGTTAGGAAAAAAAATGATTCTAGTTTTATTATGGGTTCCTTATTATCAGAAATTACCTTACCACCTGGTATAATAATCTTTGCAATTATTAGATATAATAATCTTATTATTTTTGATCATTTTGATGATATACGGATAGAAGAAGCAGATCATATCATTATGTTATGTACCGATAGAGTTAGTGTTAAAGTTATTGAGACATTATTTTAAAATATTTTTATAATATTTAATATCGAGTATTTATTAATTTATAATTATAAGTAATGCAATTACTAATTTAATATTTTTCCAGGTATGAACCATTTTTTTTTGGAATTAAGAAAATTTAGTACTGACATTGTTTTTTTTCCAGACATTTGTAATTTTGTGATATTTAATATTCCATTTTTTGTGTTAATTTGAATTCCATTTTTATTAGCTGATATAATTTCTCCTATTTGTTTTTTTTTATTTGAGTTATGAATTACATTAGCTTGCCAAACTTTAATTAATTGATTATGAATTCTAAAAAATGCTGATGGCCAAGGATTGAAAGCTCGGATTAATTGTTCTAATTTTATAGCGTGGTTGTTCCAATTTAATTTTCCTTGTTCTTTTTTTATTTTACTTGCGTAAGTAACAGATATGTTGTTTTGTATTTTGTATTCACAAGTGTTTAACAAACATTGATCTAACACAATTAACATTGTTTCTATTCCAATTGCAATTAATTTTTTTTCTAAACTGAAATAAGTTTCATTTAGAGAAATAGAACAACTTGTAGAATATAATATTTTTCCTGTATCGATACCTTTGTCCATTTTAATTATGCTGATACCGGTTTTTTTATCTCCACTTAAAATAGCCCATTGAATTGGTGCAGGTCCTCTCCAACGTGGGAGTAATGAAGCATGAACATTAATACAACCTAATGGGAATAGGTTTAATATTTTTTCTGGTAGTATGATACCATAAGCTACTACTAACATAATGTCTGCATTTAGTTTTTTTAATATGTTTTGTATTTCTGAATTATTAAGAGTAACAGGTTGAAATACTGGAATATAACTTTTTTTAGCTAATATTTTTACAGGAGAAAAACAATTTTTTTTTCTATTAAAGGAAGAATCTGGTTTTGTTAATACTGCTAAAATTTGATGTGGAGATTTAAGTAATGCATGTAGATGCTCTGAAGCAAAATTGGATGTACCTGCAAAAATAATTTTTAGTTTCTTATATTTGTTTATATTTTTTTTTGAGTAATAAATCATTTTTTTTTGCCATTTTTTTTATTTTTTTCTGTATATTTCTTCGTTTTAATAATGATAAATGGTCTATAAATAATTTTCCAATAAGATGGTCCATTTCATGTTGAATACATATAGATAAAAGAGAATTTGTTTGTATTTCTTTTTTTTCTCCAAAATTGTCTAAGTAATTTATTTTTATGTATTCATGTCTCGTGATGATAGCACGTTGTTTAGGAATAGATAAACAACCTTCTTCTACTTTTTTTTCGCCACTAGTACTGATTATTTCAGGATTAATTAGAACTAAAGGTTTATTATAATTGTGAATATTACTAATAACAATTATTTGTAAAGGAATGTTAACCTGTGTTGCCGCTAATCCTATTCCTTCTTCAGAATACATAGTTTCGAACATGTCATTTACTATATTTTGAATATTATTATTTATTTCTTTAACAGGTTTAGCAGTGATCCTTAAATTTTTGTCTGGATATTGTAGTATTTTTAAAATAGTCATATAATTTTATATATTAATTTTTAAGTAATTTTATTATTTTATATTTTTTTTTTATTAATTGGTAGATAAGAAAAACATATTTTTATAAATAATATTGTTTAATGTTTATTATTTACATTAATATTTTTTATATATATTATGTTTTTTATATACTTTTTTTATACATATATTTTTTATGAATATAAAATGGTAATAATAATTTTTTAATATTTTTAGGAGACTATATATTATAGATATAATTTTCAGTATTTTACTATATAAAATATATTTTATAAAGTATAATGTTTCTATAAAAAATATCGAGTATTATTAAAGATAATTTTTTAAATAAAAAAGTTTAATTTTAGTAAAAATGTATTTTATTTTTATTAAATATTTGTATATAAATTATTTTATTATATATTTTTAGTAATAATATTATTCAACATTTTTAAAATAATATTTAGATATTAATATTATTTTAATTTTTTTAAAACCAATTTTTTTCGGGGATACAATGTTTGACGTATTAATATACTTGTTTGAAACATATATTCATAATGAAATAGAAATTTTTATTGATCATGATAAATTAGCAAGTGATTTAATGGATATAGGATTTCAAAAAAAAGATATTTATAATGCTCTCATTTGGTTAAAAAGATTAGTTAATTATCAGAGTGAATCAACAGTTCCAGTACCTTCAGTTTCTGATAAATTTCCTGTACGTATTTACACCAAAGAAGAATCTCAAAGATTAAATTTCGATTGTAGGGGATTTTTATTGTTTTTAGAACAATTACAGATTTTAAATTTAGATACTCGTGAAATAGTAATAGATAGTGTTATGGCGTTAGATATCGCAGAATTTGATTTGGAAGAATTAAAGTGGGTGGTATTAATGGTTTTATTTAATATACCGAGTTGTATCGATGCTTATAGCAAACTGGAAGATATGTTATTTAATGTCAATGAAGAATTTATTTTACATTAATATTTTTATTTTAAATTTTTTAAAAAATATTAAAATATACTGATAATATATTTTTTTATATAGTATATTTTTTATATAATTTTTATAAGGATTAGTTTATAAAATAGAATATATTTTTATTAAAAGTTAAAATTAATGTTATACCATTGCATGGTAGATGTTTATTTGAATAAATTTAAAATATAATTTTATAAAACCGATTATTTATTTTATTGAAAATAAATATTTTTATCTTTATTTTTTTATAAAATTAGTTACAAAATTTAAATATTAGCATTTTAATGTACCGAGATAATAAGGAATTTTAACATATATTTTAATCTATAGTTCTATTTTTAATCAAAATTAACATGGTTTTTTTAATATTTTTTAGTAAAGAGATAGGATTATGATTAAAATAAAAAAAAATTCTTTTTCTGTTTTTGGTAATCCTATAACTCATAGTCGATCACCTAAAATTCATGATTTATTCTCAAAAAATACTGGAATTGTACATCATTATTCTGCGATTCATGTGCCTTTAGGGAAGATAGAAAATGTATTAGGTTTTTTTTTTCACATGGTGGTAAAGGTGGCAATATTACGTTACCTTTTAAAGAAAAGGCACTTAATTTTTGTCATCAATTAACTGAAATAGCAGAAATTTCTGGAGCAGTAAATACCTTAAAAAGATTAAAAAATGGGAAAATATTAGGAGAGAATACAGATGGAATAGGTATATTAAATGATTTAAAAAGATTAAAATTTATTAAAAATAAATATAATATATTAATATTCGGAGCTGGTGGTGCAGCTAAAGGTATTATTTTACCATTATTATTATTTGGTAGTCATATATTTATTACCAATAGAGACATGAATAAAGCAGAAGATATAGAAAAAAAATTTAAAAATTTTGGAAAAATCACTTCTGTTAAATTGGATAATTTTAAAAAAAAAATTAATCTTATTATTAACGCTACATCTAGTGGAATATATGGTTTATCTCCTGTATTTCCTGATTTTATTGTTTCTTCTGATACTTATTGTTATGATATATCTTATCATCCTCCGATAACACCTTTTTTATCGAGGTGTAGAGATTTAGGTGCAATAAATGTTGCAAATGGAATAGGTATGTTAGTTAGTCAAGCTGCGTATTCTTTTTTCCTTTGGCATGGTATATTACCTGAAGTGATTCCTGTAATTAATTTTTTAAATATCGATAATAAATAAAAATATTTTTTAAATGAATGATAATTATTTAATATGATTAAAATTATTTAAAATGATAAAAGTAATAAAAAAACCTTGACTCTTTTATCTCATTCTGTAACATATAGATTGTATTTTAAATATATATGTTTTATATATCGAATGTTTTAGTTTTTTAGTCCCTTTCGTCTAGAGGTCTAGGACATCGCCCTTTCACGGCGGCAACAGGGGTTCAAATCCCCTAGGGGACGAAAAAAATAAAATTATTTCTGTACTATATAATGTAGATATGTTATTCTTAATCTGTTTTTGACATAGTTAATAAAACTAAGCATAAAGTTCTTTAAAAATTTGGAAAACAAGCATATATAAACTTATAATTAAGACATCTGTGGGTTGTAAGGTTAAGCAAATAAGCGTACATGGTGGATGCCTTGGCAGTTAGAGGCGATGAAGGACGTGCTAATCTGCGAAAAGCGTCGGTAAGTTGATATGAAGCGTTATAACTGACGATTTCCGAATGGGGAAACCCGATACTTTTAATATAGTATCATTACTAACTGAATAAATAGGTTAGTAAAGCAAACCGGGAGAATTGAAACATCTAAGTATCCCGAGGAAAAGAAATCAATCGAGATTCCCTTAGTAGTGGCGAGCGAAAGGGGAACAGCCCAGAGCTATAATCAATATAATTTTCAGTAGAATATTTTGGAAAAAATAGCGATACATGGTGATAGCCCAGTATATAAAAAGAATTATTTTGTGGGCTCAAAAAGTAGAACGGGACACGAGAAATCCTGTTTGAATATAGGGGGACCATCCTCTAAGGCTAAATACTCCTAACTGACCGATAGTGAACTAGTACCGTAAGGGAAAGGCGAAAAGAACCCCGGCGAGGGGAGTGAAATAGAACCTGAAACCATGTACGTACAAGCAGTAGGAGCTTATATTCTTTAATTTAATAAGTGACTGCGTACCTTTTGTATAATGGGTCAGCGACTTGTATTCTGTAGCAAGGTTAACCGTATAGGGGAGCCGAAGGGAAACCGAGTCCTAAATAGGCGTTAAGTTTCAGGATACAGACCCGAAACCCGGTGATCTAGCCACGGGCAGGTTGAAGGTTAGGTAAAACTAACTGGAGGACCGAACCGACTGATGTTGAAAAATCAGCGGATGACCTATGGCTAGGGGTGAAAGGCCAATCAAACCGGGAGATAGCTGGTTCTCCCCGAAAGCTATTTAGGTAGCGCCTCGTGAATTCATCTACGGGGGTAGAGCACTGTTTCGACTAGGGGGCCATACCGGCTTACCAAACCGATGCAAACTCCGAATACCGTAGAATGTTATCACGGGAGACACACAGCGGGTGCTAACGTTCGTTGTGGAGAGGGAAACAACCCAGACCGCCAGCTAAGGTCCCAAAGTCATAGTTAAGTGGGAAACGATGTGGGAAGGCATAAACAGCCAGGATGTTGGCTTAGAAGCAGCCATCATTTAAAGAAAGCGTAATAGCTCACTGGTCGAGTCGGCCTGCGCGGAAGATTTAACGGGGCTAAACTATGCACCGAAGCTGCGGCAGCAATAATCTTTATTTATTTGCTGGGTAGGGGAGCGTTCTGTAAACCAAAGAAGATGTATTGTGAAATACATTGGAGGAATCAGAAGTGCGAATGCTGACATGAGTAACGATAAAACAAGTGAAAAACTTGTTCGCCGAAAAACTAAGGTTTCCTGTCCAACGTTAATCGGGGCAGGGTAAGCCGACCCCTAAGGTGAGGTCGAAAGGCGTAATCGATGGGAAACAGGTTAATATTCCTGTGCTTTGTATTACTGCGAAGGGGGGACGGAGAAGGTTAAGTTATCCAGGCGACGGTTGTCCTGGTTTAAGCGTGTAGGTATAAAGATTAGGCAAATCCGGTCTTTTTTAATCTGAGGCGTAATGACGAATCATTAAGGTGATGAAGTAACCTATACCACGCTTCCAAGAAAATCCTCTAAGCATCAGGTAATATAGAATCGTACCATAAACCGACACAGGTAGTTAGGTAGAGAATACTAAGGCGCTTGAGAGAACCTGGGTGAAGGAACTAGGCAAAATAGTGCCGTAACTTCGGGAGAAGGCACGCTGGAATGTAGGTAACAGAATAAACTTCTAGAGCCGAATCCAGTCTAAGACATCAGCTGGCTGCAACTGTTTATTAAAAACACAGCACTGTGCAAACATGAAAGTGGAAGTATACGGTGTGACGCCTGCCCGGTGCCGGAAGGTTAATCGAAGGGGTTAAAGGAAACTTGAAGCTCTGGACTGAAGCCCCGGTAAACGGCGGCCGTAACTATAACGGTCCTAAGGTAGCGAAATTCCTTGTCGGGTAAGTTCCGACCTGCACGAATGGCGTAATGATGGCCAGGCTGTCTCCACCTAGGACTCAGTGAAATTGAAATTGCTGTGAAGATGCAGTGTACCCGCGGCAAGACGGAAAGACCCCGTGAACCTTTACTATAGCTTGACACTGAATATTGATTTTTAATGTGTAGGATAGGTGGGAGGCTATGAGTATTAAACGCTAGTTTAATAGGAGCCGTCCTTGAAATACCACCCTTTAAAATTTAGTTTTCTAACCTAGTGCCGTAATCCGGCATAGAGACAGTGTCTGGTGGGTAGTTTGACTGGGGCGGTCTCCTCCCAAAGAGTAACGGAGGAGTACAAAGATTGGCTAATCACGGTCGGAAATCGTGAGATTAGTGTAAAGGCATAAGCCAGTTTAACTGTAAGCGCGATAGCGCGAGCAGATGCGAAAGCAGGTCTTAGTGATCCGGTGGTTCTGTATGGAATGGCCATCGCTCAACAAATAAAAGGTACTCCGGGGATAACAGGCTGATACCGCCCAAGAGTTCATATCGACGGCGGTGTTTGGCACCTCGATGTCGGCTCATCACATCCTGGGGCTGAAGCAGGTCCCAAGGGTATGGCTGTTCGCCATTTAAAGTGGTACGCGAGCTGGGTTTAGAACGTCGTGAGACAGTTCGGTCCCTATCTGCCGTGGGCGTTGGAAGATTGAGGGGATCTATTTCTAGTACGAGAGGACCGAAGTGGACGTATCACTGGTGTTCGGGTTGTCATGCCAATGGCATTGCCCGGTAGCTAAATACGGAAAAGATAAGTGCTGAAAGCATATAAGTACGAAACTTGCCCCAAGATTAGTCTTCCCTGAAACATTATTGTGTTTACTGAAGGGTCGTTGAAGACTACGACGTTGATAGGCTGGATGTGTAAGCATAGTGATATGTTGAGCTAACCAGTACTAATGACCCGAGAGGCTTAACCTTACAACACCAGAGGTGTTTTTATTAATAAGTACGTATGTTCTTGTTATCTAAATTTAAACACATTTTTTATTTTAAAAATGCCTGGTAATAATAGTGTTATGGTACCACCTGAAACCATTCCGAACTCAGAAGTGAAACATTTCAACGCCGATGGTATTACGGGGTTTCCCCGTGTGAGAGTAGGAAATTACCAGGCAACACATAAAAAACAACCAAGGATAAATTTATCCTTGGTTGTTTTTTATGTGTTGCCTGATATTATCATAAAATAATTAATATTTTATATGAGTAGTTTTATTTATACTTTTAAATAGAATTTTTTATTTATAATAATAAGCAACATTTTTAAAAATAATTTTTCTATTAATACAGAAAAACTTCTAAAATTTTTTTATTAACTTGTTGTATTAAGTTAGTTTTATTTTCATGTAAAGGTAATGTAGATGTCCAAGATTAAAGGTAATGTTAAGTGGTTTAATGAATCTAAAGGTTTTGGTTTCATTACTCCTGAAGATGGAAGCAAAGATGTATTTGTTCATTTTTCAGCTATCCAAAGCAACGGATTTAAAACTTTGACAGAAGGTCAAAGTGTTGAATTCGAAATTACCGAGGGAGCAAAAGGACCATCTGCTGCTAATGTAATTAGTTTATAAATTAATATATATTAATATTATATTAATTTAATTTCATTGTATAGTGCAGTGCTATTTAGCACTGCACTATTTTTTTATGTAGCATATTTAATTGTTGATAATTTTTTATTTTTAATTTTAAGTAATTATCAAATTAACGGATATTTTTATTTTAAAAATAAATAATTTTTATAAAACCATACGTACAATATTAATTTGACTTAATTCACGGTATAAAGTTTCTATTTGAGAAAAATTTTTAGCACATATTGAAATAGAAATAGAAAGATAATTACCTTTGTTACTAGATTTTATTTGAGGTATATAATCTCCAGGTAATCTAAATTGTATTACTTGTACTATTTTATCAATTAGTTCTGGTTTTGCTAAACCAATTATTTTATAAGTAAATGAACAAGGAAATTTTAACATTTTTTCTAATTTTGTTTTCATTTTTATTCCTTTTTGTTTTTTATATTTATAATATTATTTTAATATTTTTTAATTAAAAAGAATTAATATTTTAACTATTGATAAAAAATTATTTTAATATTAATTATTAAATAAATGATTAATAATTTTTTCATGTAACAAGAATTTCTATTAATAATAAAATGATTATAAATGTTCTCTTAACATGGAATATTTATATATTATTTTTATAAATAAGGATATTGAAATCAAATTTTTAATCTTTAATAATATAATTATTATTTTATATATACAAATGAAGAAAATTATGATTTTATGTTTTTTAAATGAATTATATATTTAATACCAATATTAACAAAAAGTTTTGTTAATGTATTTTTACATATGTATATGTAAATTAAGTGTATTATATATGTAATATACATATTTAATATGTGTGATTTATTTTTAATAAAATTTTACTTTTTTGATATAAAAATATCTTTATACAAAATGTATATTTCAATTGATATGAAAGAAGTGATATTATTTTGGTTGATAATTTTAAGTTTTATTTTTTAAAAGAGTGATTTTTAAAAAAATTTTTAATGATTTATTAAATAGAGATGCGGTTATGTTAAAAATTTTTAATTCATTTACTAGAAAAAAAGAATATTTTAAACCTATTTTTTCTAAAAAAGTGAGTATGTATGTTTGCGGAATAACAGCTTATGATTTTTGTCATATTGGTCATGGAAGAACATTTATTATATTTGATGTTATAGCCCGTTATTTTCGTTACTGTAGATATCAATTAAAATATGTTAGAAATATTACAGATATTGATGACAAAATTATTCATGCTTCTTATAGAAAGAAAGAAAATATTAATTCATTTACTAATCGAATAATCGAACAGATGAATCAGGATTTTAAGTCATTAAATATTTTATCTCCAGATATAGAACCAAGAGTAACTGAATATATAACATTTATTATTTCTATGATTTCTGATTTGTTAAAATTAAATCATGCTTATATATCTAAAGATGGAAATGTAATATTTTCTGTTGATAGTGATATTAATTACGGGATGTTGTCTAGACAATCTTTAAATTATTTGAAATTTAGTGATAGAATAAAAAAAATAAATGTTATAAAACAAAATAAGTTAGATTTTGTTTTATGGAAAATATCTAAAAAAAATGAACCTTATTGGAATTCTCCTTGGGGAAAAGGGAGACCTGGATGGCATATTGAATGTTCTGCCATCAGTAAAGCTATTTTAGGTGATACATTTGATATTCATGGGGGTGGTTCAGATTTATTATTTCCTCATCATGAAAATGAAAGATCGCAGTCAATGTGTGCGAATAAAAGTATTTATGTAAATTATTGGATACATACAGGTATGGTTATTCTTAATAACAAAAAAATGTCTAAATCTTTAAACAATGTATGTATTTTAAAAGATATTTTGCGTAATTATGAAGCTGAAATTGTTCGATATTATTTATTATCAACTCATTATAGGCATCCTTTGTATTATTCAGAAGAAAATTTAAAAATATCTAGTCTTTCTTTAATACGACTTTATAGAGCTTTAAAAAATACAAATGTTAGTAATACAATTATTTATAATTCTATTTTTGAGTTAGAATTTAAAAAAGCTATGGATGATGACTTTAATACACCTTTGGTATTATCTATTTTTTCAAAAATAGCCAGTCAAATTAATTTTTTTAAGAAGAAGAAAGATTTTATAGAAGTGAACAAATTAGCATCAATATTAACATTTTTAGGCAGAGAATTGGGATTATTAATGCATAATTCGGATGATTTTTTAAAAAATATGTCTAATTATACACCAAAACAAATAAAAGAAATAGAAATATTATTAGATATGCGAGATAATTTTAGAAAATTAAAAAATTGGGAAAAAGCAGATAATCTTCGTAAAATTTTATTAAGTTTAGGTATTATTATCGAAGATGATAAAAATAAAACTTTTTGGTATTGTGTGAAAAAATTATAGAATTTTTATATATAGATAAAAGTATTGATAAAAAAATTTATTTACATTTTATGTTTATTTTAATCATCGTGATATGTTTCACAAGCATATAAAGTATTTTGTAATAATGAGGTTACAGTCATGGGTCCTACTCCTCCTGGAACAGGAGTTATGTAAGATGCTTTTAAATATACGGATGAAAAATCGATATCACCGACTATTTTCCCGTTATTAAGTTTATTAATTCCTACGTCGATAACTATTGCTCCTTTTTTAATCCATGTTCCATTGATAAAATTAGGTTTGCCAACTGCTACAATTAACAAATCAGCATTTTTTACATAATTTTTTAAATTTTTTGTAAATCTATGTGTAACGGTAGTGGTACAACCGGCTAGTAATAATTCTAGACTCATAGGTCTTCCAACTATATTTGATGCGCCAATGATTACGGCATGTAATCCATAAGTATTAATATTATATTTTTTTAATAAAGTCATAATCCCTAGCGATGTACATGGTCTTAATGTAGGTTTTTTTTGACAAAGACATCCTATATTATATGGATGGAATCCATCTACATCTTTTTCAGGTAAAATTTTACTAACTATGTTCATAGTATTGATATGTTCAGGAAGAGGAAGTTGTATTAAAATTCCATCTATTCTATTATCTTTATTTAATAAATCAATTAAATTTAATATTTTTTTTTCAGAAGTTTGAATTGGTAAATTCCAATTTTTTGAAATAAATCCTACTTTTTTACAAGCAAGTATTTTTTTATTAACATAAACTTCAGAAGAAGAATTATTTCCTATTAAAATAACTGCTAAACCGGGAATTCTTTTTCCTGTTTTTAATCTTTTTTGTACTTTTTTTAAAATATTTAGTTGTATAGAATTAGCTATTTTATTACCATCTATGATGTTAGCGAAGGACATAAGAGTGCTCTTTCAGTATGTGAAATATGATATTTAAAATTGGTATAATAGTAATTATTTTTTATAAAATAGATTTTTAATTTAAATTATATGAATAATTATTTTACATATACATATAAAATATATAATATATATGATATAATAATTTAATTATTTTTAATAAAATTATGCACCCTTAGCTCAGTTGGATAGAGCAACAGCCTTCTAAGCCGTAGGTCACAGGTTCAAATCCTGTAGGGTGCACCATATCATATTACATTAAATTTATTTTAATAAATTATTTTTTATAATATTTTCTATATTTTTTTTTATTTCAAGAGTTGTATAGGAAGCGTCTATTTTATAATATTTTATATTACTTAATTTTGTTGTATGTTTATAGTATTTTATTAAAGGTACAGTAAATTTTTTATATTCTTTTATTCTTTTTTTTATTTTCTCTTCTTTATCATCGTCTCGAATGGTTAATGGTTGTCCTGTAATATTATCTTTATTTTCTATAATAGGTGGATTAAAAATTATATGATATACTCTACCTGATTCAACATGTATCCTTCTTCCTTGAATTCTTTCTAATATTAATTTTTCTGTCAGTGAAAATTCGATAATAAAGTCTATTTTTATATTTATTTTTTCTATGGCGTTGGCTTGGTTTACAGTACGAGGAAATCCATCTAATAAAAATCCTGGATTACAGTCTTTTTTTTTAATTCTTTTTTTTATTAATTGAGTCACAATATTATCATCAACTAATTTTCCGCAGTTTATAATTTTTTTTATTTTTTTGCTTAACTCAGTTTTTTTTAATATTTCATTTCTTAATAGATCACCTGTAGATATTTTAGGAATGTTATACTGATCTGTAATCCATTGAGCTTGAGTTCCTTTTCCTGTCCCAGGGGCACCAATAAAAATAATACGCATTATTATTAGTTCCTAAAATTACTAATTATTTTATTATATAATATATTTGCTATTTATATTTACACTTCTTGATTAATAAGTAATTTATTAATTCTATTAATAAATTGATTAGGATTATCTAAATTTCCTTTTTCAATTAGTAAAGCTTGTTCTAATAATAATTGTATCCAGTCATACAGTAAAATATCGTTTTTTATACTCATTATTTTTTTTACTAAAATATGATTTGGGTTAATTTCAAATATATATTTTATTTGAGGAACTTTTTGTCCAGCTGCTGAAAATAATTTTGCCATTTGGGTAGTCATTTCATTAACATCTGTTAATACTACAGCAGGAGTATCTATTAATCTATGTGTGAAATGTACATCTTTGACTTGATCTTTAAGTATTTCTTTTACTTTTTTTATAAAAATTTCAGAACTTATTTCTGAACAATTTTCTTTATTTTTATCTTCTTTTATTAATTTATTTAATGATTTATCGATTTTACTAATGGATTGAAATTTTTTTTCCTGAAATTCTGTTAAATAGTTCATCATCCATTCATCAATACGGTCAGAAAGTAGAAGAACATCTATTCCTTTTTTTCTAAAAAATTCTAAATGAGGACTACTATTAGCTGACAGATAACTATCAGAGGTAATATAGTATATTTTTTCTTGTTCTGGAATCATATTTTTAACATAATCATTTAATGATAATGTTTGTTCTGGACTATTAGTTTTAATTGAAGAAAATCTTAAAAGATTAGAAATAGTGATTTTATTTACGGTATCTTCAGCAGGTCCTTCTTTAAGAACTAATCCAAATTGATTCCAAAATATTTTATATTTTTTATCATCATTTTTTGCTAATGATTCCAACATTTGTAAAATTCTTTTCGTTAGTGCTTGACGTAAATTATGTGCAATACGATTGTCTTGTAATATTTCTCGTGATACATTTAAAGGCAGATTATTAGAGTCTATTAAACCACGTACGAATCTTAAATAGTTAGGTAAAAAATGTTCTGTATTATCCATTATATATACACGTTTTACATAAAGTTTTAATCCATGTTTATTTTCTCTGTTCCATATATCCCAATTTGCTTTTTCTGGAATATATAATAAACTTGTATATTCGTTATTTCCTTCTACATGATTATGACTCCATATTAGAGGGTCGTTAAAATCGTGAGTGATGTGTTTATAAAATTCTTTATATTCTTTTTCAGTAATATTATTTTTTTTTAAAGTCCATAAAGCTTGTGCTTTATTAATTTGATCCCAGGTACCAATTTTCTTTTTTTCATCATAATTGAATATTTTTACAGGTACCGATATATGATCTGAATATTTATTAACTATATTGCGAATTTTCCAGGTATCTAAAAATTCTTTTTCTTCTGATTTTAAAAATAAAACAATTTCTGTTCCTGTTTCTTTTTTAATAATTTCTTTAACTGTATATTCTCCATTTCCTGATGATTCCCATTGAACTCCTATTTCTTTATGAGTGGTTGCAGAACGAGATCGAACGATGACTTTACTTGATACAATAAATGATGAATAAAAACCCACACCAAATTGTCCTATCAATTGATGATCTTTTTTTTCTATTAAATCAATAAATTCTTTGGTTCCTGATTTTGCGATAGTACCTAAGTTTTCTATAATTTCTTGTCTGTTCATACCAATACCATTATCACTGATAGTTAAAGTATTATCTTTTTTATCAATTGAAATGTTGATTCCAAAATTAGTATTGTTTTGATATAGTTCAGGTGAAGAAATAGCTTTAAATCTGAGTTTATCTATTGCATCGGAAGCGTTAGATATTAATTCTCTAAGAAAAATTTCTTTATTAGAATAAAGCGAATGTATCATTAAATGAAGCAGTTGTTTTACTTCTGATTTAAATATGTATTTTTCTTTTTTTTCAATATTCATATATTTATTCCAATTTATATATATATGTGTTTTTTGTAATTACTTACAGACAATAAGATTGTAGTACTTATATATTATATTTTTAATGTTTTATAAAGGTAGATTGAATTCAGGAGGTAAATTTACTCCAGTTGAAATAGATGCCATTTTTTTTTTGTGGGCTTCAGAAATTCTTCTTTCAGCATCATTAAATGCAGCTGCAGTTAAATCTTCTAATATTTCTTTGTTATCTTTTAATAAACAGGGATCTACTTCTACTTTTTTACAATTATGTGCTCCATTAATAGTAACTTTAACTAATCCTGCTCCTGCTTCTCCTGTAACTTCCATATTGGTAATTTCTTTTTTTATTTTTGCCATTTTTTCTTGCATTTTTTGTGCTTGTTGCATTAGATTACCTAATCCATTTTTAGTAAACATATTATTCTTCTTTAATTAAATTTGATTTTTAAAATAAAAAATTTATTGGAATTATTTTACCATATTTTTTTATTTTAATGAAAAAAATATTTTTATATTAATGGAACCTTAATGCAATTTTTCTAGAAAATTTTATTTTATAGTATGTATACATATTGTAAATTTATAATTATATTTTATAACTTTTTTTTATCCTAATTTTTTTTGTTAAAATTATCTATAACTATGTGATTAAAATTGTATTAGTTTTTACATTTAATGTTCTTAATAAAATCATTTCTACGCCAATTTTGTAATTAGGTGCCATGTATAGTTCTTTACGACCTAATATTAACATTTTATAGTAAGACTGAATGTCTTTATGATCCATAGTATTTGTTATTTTTAATAACAAATTGTTTTCAGTTTTATTGTAAAGATTATTATTCCATAATGATGGAATATTTTTTAACATAGTTATGTGATGTAAAGTTCTTAAAATTTCAATTACTATTTTTTCCCAATTACTTCCTTGTAAATTTAGTGAATGAAGTGATGAGATAATTTTATGTGCATCTTTTTTTAATATGGCTATGGTTAAATTTAAAGATTGCGTTTTATCGATAGTTCCTAACATGTTGGTAACGTTAGTAATAGATATACTTCCTTGTCCTATAGATATTGCTTGTTCAATTAAATTTAAAGCGTCTCGTAAACTTCCAGAAGCATTGTGAGATATTATTTTCAGGGATTTTGTATCATAAATTATTTTTTCATTATCTAATATTTGTTTTATCTTTGTATATATTTCTTTAGGTGTTAATTCTTTTAAGTTAAATTGTAAACAACGTGAAATAACAGTTTTTGGAATTTTTTCGGGGTTTGTTGTAGCCAAAATAAATTTAACATGTTTAGGTGGTTCTTCCAAGATTTTAAGAAGCGAATTAAAACTATGTCTTGATAACATATGAATTTCATCGATTAAGTAAATGATAAAACGACCTTGTATAGGTGAATATTGAATATTATCTAATAGTTCTTTAATATCTTCTACTTTCGTTTTGGATGCTGCATCTATTTCTAATAAATCAAGAAAAATACCTTTTTCTATATTTTTACAATTAGAACATGTTCTACATGGTTTAGGTGTAATTCCGTATTCGCAATTTAAACTTTTAGCTAGTAATCTTGATAAAGTTGTTTTTCCTGTCCCTTTTGGTCCATAAAATAACCAAGCATGATGAATTTTACCAATAGATAAAGCATTTGATATAGCGGTTAATACATATTCATGACCAATAACTTGATCAAAAGATTGGGGTCTCCATTTTCTTGCCAGTACTTGATAATGCTTCATATACATACAATGTTATTATAGAATGTTTTATCCTAACATAATATTATATTGTTTTTATAGTAATGATTTTTAATTTGAACAATTAATTCAAAAATAAACTTGCAATTTATATTTTTTTAGGTAATTATAGTTACGTTATAAATTTATTTTTTAATTTTTTGGTACTCTATTAGCGGTTTAGTACTGTATATTTAAAAACTTGGTCAGATTTGGAAAAAAGCAGCCATATTAAGTTATCAGGTACATAAATTTAGCTAATAGAGTCTGTTTTATGATTATAATCATATATTTTTTAAAATCTTATTTGATTGGGCTTGATACATATTCCAGTATTTACCTTTTTTGTTTATTAATGTTTTATGGTTCCCTTCTTCAATTATTTTTCCTTGATTTAATACTACTATTTTATCTGCTTGCATAATAGTAGATAGTCGATGAGCTATTACTACCAGAGTAGCAAATTTTTTTACTGATAATAATGTTTTTTGTACATTTTTTTCAGTTTCTGAATCTATATTTGCAGTAGCTTCATCGAGAATTAATATTTTAGGATGAATAATTAATACTCTGGCAATTGCTAACAATTGTTTTTGTCCGATAGATAAATTGTTGCCTCTTTCCCGTAAATTTTCGTGTATTCCTTTTGACATCGATTGTACTAGATTAGCTAATTGTACTGTTTCTAATATTTGCCAAATTTTATTTTCCGATATGTTTCGCCCAAGTGTTATATTTTTTAAAACAGTATCTGCTAGTATTAATGGTTCTTGTTGAACTATAGAGATTCCTTTTCTTAAAGTTTTGTGACTTAGAGAATGAATAGGACGTTTATCTATATATATTTCTCCTTGATAAATAGGATAGTAACCCATAATTAAATTAGCAAGAGTGCTTTTTCCACTTCCTGTATGTCCGATAAATGCAGTAAAACTTTTGGAAGGTATGGTGATATTAATATTATTTAAAACATTAGATTGTTTTTTTTTATAACTAAAATTAAGATTTTTAATTTGAATTAAACCGCTTTTTAGATATGTATAGTCAGATCCATAAATTTGTTTTGGTGTATCAATTAATTCGAAAATTCTTTCTCCTGCAACAATAGCTTGTTGTAATATAGATTGTTGCGTAGTGATGGCTATCAAAGGTTCGTTTAATCTTCCTAAATAACTTATAAAGGCATATAAAATGCCTACTTCAAATACATTTACAGAAAAAAATTTGAATGATGTAATTAAACCACATAAAACAATAGCTGAAAATAAACTTAATAGAGGTCTCAGTAGTAATCCATCCAATCTTAAAATTTTCATACGGGATAAATAGTGTAAATTACTGGTTTTTTGTATAGATTTTTGAAATTTAGATTCTTGACTGAATTGTTGAATAATTTGCATTCCATTGATGATTTCGTTAAATTTATTGTTTATGTGTTCTACATATTCTCTAACTTTTCTTAAGATAGGAGTGCTTTTTTTTTGATAAAATAACATTACAATTATTACCATTGGAAAAATGATAGTTGCAATACTAGCCATATGCCATTCGAGAGTAAACATAGCAAATAATGTTACAATGATTAACACTACGCTACGAAATACTGTGGCTATTACTGTATCATAAAGTTCTTTAACTATTTCTGTATCGTTAGTAATTCGAGATATAATTTGTCCTATAGGTTGAGTATCAAATACATGTAATGGTTGTTTTAAAGCTGATTTAATGACATCTAATCGCAAATTTTGAACAATGTTTACGGCAGTTTTATTAAAAATGATAGTTTGAAAGTAATTTAAGATTACAGAAGTTATTTGTAATATTAAAAAGATAATGATTAATGATAACGTTAATACGTTATTAACATTATGGGGTACAATAATGTGATTTATAAAATAACTGATTAATATTGGTCCTAATACTTCAGTAATTGATGCTGTTAATAAACAGAAAAAAGCTATGATTAGCTTTTTTCTCCAAATTTTAATATATTTTAATAAACGTTTGAGAACTGTCCAAAATCTTATTAAATTAGGAGTATTATTTAATAACATATTAATATTTTATCCTTATTTATTTAAATGTTTAATTTCTGATAATTATACATTTTATTGTACCATTTTTTTTCTTTCATTAATTCAGAATGATTTCCTATTTGAGAAATTGATCCATTTTCTAACACAATGATATTATCGGCATTAATTAATGTTGATAATCTATGGGCAATTATTATCAAAGTGTGATTATTTGTTTTCCATTTATTAATATTTTTCAATATTATTTGTTGACATTCTCCATCTACAGCAGATAATGCGTCATCTAATATAAGTATTTCAGTATTTGTTAATAATGCTCTGGCAATAGCAATTCTTTGTTTTTGACCACCAGATAACATAATTCCCCTTTCGCCAACTTGGGTATCGTATCCTTTAGGTAGTGTTAAAATTTCTTGGTGAATATTAGCTAAATAAGCTGATTGTTCAATTTCTTCTTTAGTAGCATGAGGTTTTCCTAAAGATATGTTGTTAGATATGGTATCTGAAAATAGAAATGAAGTTTGATTTACCATAGCAATGCGATGACGCCATGATTTTATTTCACAATGAGATAAAGGTATATTATTATAAGATATGTAACCATCTTTTATATCAAATTGTTTTTGTATTAAATATAATAATGTACTTTTTCCTGATCCTGTTGGACCACATATTCCTAATATTTTTCCGGGATAGAGTTTAAAAAAAATTTTATTTAATGCATTTTTTTTACTGTTTGGATAAGTAAATTTATTAATTTTAATTTCTAAAATACACGGAGTAGATGGAAATTTTTTATTATTTTTTTGAGAATTAGATACTTTATTTCCTATAATTAATTGTATTCTTTCCCAAGCAGCACTTCCTCTTTCTACGATATTAAACATCCAAGCTAACGCCAACATTGGCCATACCATGAGTCCAAGATACATAATAAAACTAGTTAATTGTCCTAATGTAATTTCTCTATTCCAAATTAAACAACCACCACCTGTAATGGCAATAAGGTTAGATAATGAAATACCTAAATGTATAGTAGGATCAAATTTAGCATCTATTTTTGCTACTTCCATATTTTTTTTTCCAGCTATTTTTGCAACTTGATCAAATTTTTTACATTGTTCTATTTCTAATCCGAAAGCTTTTATCATACGGATATTAGTTAAACTTTCTTGAGTTTGATTTGTTAGCACAGAAAATGCTACTTGTGCTTTACGAAAAGTAGTATGTAGTTCTTTTCCATATTTTTTTATGATTAAAGCCATAATAGGCATGGGTATTAAAGATAATAACGTTAATTTCCAGCTAATTTGGGTAAACATAATTATCAATACTGATATTCCCATTATTAATGAATCTACTAGTGTTAAAACACCTTCTCCAGCAGCAAATACCACTTTATCTACATCGTTTGTTGCTCTAGCCATTAGATCACCAGTTCTATTTTTTAAGTAAAACATAGAATTTTGAAAACTAAGGTAATTATAAAATTGTATTCTTAATTCTACTGCTAATTTATAAGCAGCTCCAAAAAGTAAAACTCGCCACATATATCTTAGAATATAAACTAATAAAGCAGTAAACAACATAACAATAATCCAATATAAAATTTGCATATTGTTTATTTTATTTTTCATTACTAAATCAACAAGCATACCTACTACTTTAGGAGGTAATAATTGTAAAATAGCAATGGTAATTAGTAAAAATATTGCTCCTAAATAACGTTTCCATTCACGTATGAAGTACCAACTTAATTGATTAAATAATTGCACGAAAGAATCCTAAATTATGTGTTTTTAATGGTTGTTATATTTAATATATAATATTTTATTTATAATATCTAAATACATTACAATAATTTATGTATATTGTTTTATTAAATATTTAGTAGGTATTAAAGATCAAGTATATAATTTTTATTAAATTAAAATTTATTTTTTAAAAATATTTTTATAATTTTTGTATTGTCATTAAATGATGAAAATTGATTTTATTAAAATAGTTTAAAATAATTTAATAAAAATTTTTATATAAAAAAATAATTTTTTAATAATTATTATTATTATTTTTGTAATATAATTATTTTAATATATCATTAAAAATTTATTTTTATTTCTGAAAATTTTATATAGTAATATTATGTATATAGTACTTAATTAATTGTTATATATTGAAGTTTTTACTTATATATATTAATCTTTTTTTTATTTAAAAAATGTTTTTTATATAAATATATTTATATTCGTTATTTAGTTATTTACTATTATTTTCAGAACTTTTGTTTCATAAAAATATTATATATACAATATTTTTTTTTTATAAACATATATTTTTTTTTAAATGTTAAATTAATGTGTATTATATATGTAAAAATTAAAATTTTTATATAAAAATAATTTTTTTATTTTATAGTATCAATTTCTTTTAAAACATAATTTGATTAAATTAATTAAAAAAATTTTAAAAAATATAAAAACAAGTTGAAAATTAATACATATGTTCAACTTGTTTTTATTTTTAAATAATATGTTTTCAATTTTTTTAAAAAATATAAGGTTTATTCTCCAAAGCAATATTAAATACTTCTTCTATATTTTTTACAGGATGTATTAATAAACTAGAAATAATATTTTTAGGTATTTCTTCTAAATCCCGTTTATTTTCGTAAGGGATTAATACTTTTTTTATTCCTCCACGATGAGCAGCTAATAATTTTTCTTTTAGTCCTCCTATTGTTAGCACTTCACCTCTTAAAGTAATTTCTCCTGTCATTGCGATATCGGCATGTACTGGATTTTTTGTGAGAGAAGAAACTATTGCTGTACACATAGCTATTCCTGCACTAGGTCCATCTTTAGGAGTAGCACCTTCTGGAACATGTACGTGTATATCGTGTTTTTCATAAAATTCTTTATTTATTCCTAATTTTTTTGCTTGAGCTCTGACTACTGTCAAGGCAGCTTGTATAGATTCTTGCATGACTTCTCCTAGAGATCCAGTATAGGTAAGTTTACCTTTTCCTGAAACACAGGTTGTTTCAATGGTTAGTAAATCACCTCCAACTTCTGTCCATGCTAATCCTATAACTTGTCCAATTTGATTTTTATTTCCTGATTTTCCATAGTCAAATCTTTGAACACCAAGATATTTTTTTAAGTTTTTACAGTTTATTTTAACTAATTTTATTTTTTTATTTAAAACTAATGTTTTAACTGTTTTGCGACATATTTTTGATATTTCTCTTTCGAGATTTCTTACTCCTGCTTCTCGTGTATAATAACGAATGATATCAGTGATAGCATTATCTGATATTGTTAGTTCTGTTGAATTAAGAGCATTTTCTTTCATTTGTTTTGGTTTTAAATATGCTTTAGCTATATTTAATTTTTCGTCCTCAGTATAACCAGATATGCGAATCACTTCCATTCTATCTAGTAAAGGAGCAGGAATATTAGTTGAATTAGAAGTAGCCACAAACATAACATCAGAAAGATCATAATCTATTTCTAAATAATGATCGTTAAAAGTAAAATTTTGTTCTGGATCTAGCACTTCTAGTAAAGCAGAAGCGGGATCTACTCTTATATCACACGACATTTTATCTATTTCATCTAATAAAAAAAGAGGATTTTTCACTCCTATTTTTGCCATTTTTTGAATTATTTTTCCGGGCATAGATCCAATATATGTACGGCGATGACCTCTTATTTCAGCTTCATCTCTTATACCACCTAATGCCATTCTAATATATTTTCTTCCTGTTGCTCTGGCAATAGATTGTCCTAAAGAAGTTTTACCTACTCCAGGAGGACCTACTAAACATAAAATTGGTCCTTTTATTTTACTTATTCTATTTTGTACAGCTAAATATTCTAAAATTCTTTCTTTGACTTTTTCTAATCCAAAGTGATCTTTATCTAGTATTTCTTGAGCAATAGAAATATTTTTTTTTATTTTGCTTCTTAAATGCCATGGAACTTGAATCATCCAGTCTATGTAACTTCGGATTACAGTAGCTTCTGCAGACATTGGCGACATTAATCTGAGTTTTTTTAATTCGGATTTTGTTTTTATTTTTGCTTCTTTTGGCATTTTAGCAGCATTAATTTTTCTTTTTAAAATTTCATTTTCATCGGGAGTATCATCTATTTCTCCTAGTTCTTTTTGAATAGCTTTCATTTGTTCATTTAAATAATATTCTCTTTGACTTTTTTCCATTTGTCTTTTTACACGGTTCCGTATTCTTTTTTCGACTTTTAATAAATCTATTTCTGATTCCATGATTGCCATCAAATATTCTAATCTTTTATCAATATTAGGAATTTCTAATATTGTTTGTTTATCTGATAATTTTAGGGGCATATGTGCTGCTATGGTATCAGCGAGTCTAGCAGCATTATCTATATTACCAAGAGAGTTTAATATTTCTGGTGGTATTTTTTTATTTAGTTGGATATATAATTCAAATTGGTTAATAGTGGTACGTACTAATACTTTTTGTTCTTTATTTTGAATTTTGGGAGTTTTAATTAATTCTATTTCTGATGTAAAATAATGTCCATTATTGTTGAATTGATTTATTTTTGCTCTTTGTAATCCTTCTACAAGTACTTTTATGGTACCATCTGGTAATTTTAACATTTGTAAAATAGAAGCAATAGTTCCTATATTAAATAAGTCTTCAAATTTTGGTTCATCTATAGAAGCTTCTTTTTGTGAAACCAACATAATTTTCTTATTTTGTGCCATAGATGCTTCAATGCATTTTATTGATTTTTCACGACCTACAAATAGCGGAATTACCATATATGGATACACAACAACATCACGTAATGGTAAAACAGGAATTTCTATCTTTTCGGAAGATATATTGTTCATAAATATTTCTCTGAGTTAGATTTTTTCATTAGAAAGATATGATTAAGATAGATAAACATAAATTTTATAGTATGTGGTGAGTATATAGTAATGAATATCGGATATTCAATGATAAGTACTTAAAAAAATGAAAGGGGAAACTCCCCTTTCTAATGATATTACCGAGTATTTTAATTTACATTTCTTCAGATATTTTTTTAGATATATGATTTTTTTTTATTAATAATGGTAGTGATTTACCTTGTACTACTGATTTATCAATAACTATTTTTTTTATATTTTTCATAGAAGGTAATTGGTACATGGTATCAAGTAAAATTTTTTCAATAATTGAACGTAAACCTCTAGCTCCTATTTTTTTTGTTTTTGCTTTTTTTGCAATAGTTAAAATTGCTTCGTTATCGAATTCTAATTCTACTCCTTCTAATTCAAATAAAATTTGATATTGTTTTATTAAAGCATTTTTAGGTTCACATAAAATTTTAATTAAATTTTCTTCGTTTAAGTCATGTAATATGCTGATTACCGGGAGACGTCCTACAAATTCTGGAATTAGACCAAATTTAATTAAATCTTCAGGTTGTATTTTTTCTAATAATTTATTTTCATTATTTTTTTCAGATTTATTTTTTACAATTGCATTAAAACCAATATTTATTCCTATTTCTGTTCTTTCTGCAATAATTTTATTCAAACCTGGAAATGTACCTCCACAGATAAATAATATTTTAGATGTATCTACTTGTAAAAATTCTTGTTGAGGATGTTTTCTTCCACCTTTAGGAGGTACAGATGCTAGAGTTCCTTCTATTAATTTTAATAAAGCTTGTTGCACACCTTCTCCAGATACATCTCGAGTAATAGAAGGATTATCTGATTTTTTTGATATTTTATCAATTTCATCTATATAAATAATACCAATTTGGGCCTTTTGAATATTATAATTACATTTTTGTAGTAACTTTTGAATAATGTTTTCTACATCTTCTCCTACGTATCCTGCTTCCGTTAAAGTGGTAGCATCTGTTATTACAAATGGTACTTCAAGAAATTTTGCTAGCGTTTCTGCTAATAAAGTTTTTCCACTTCCTGTAGGACCTATTAATAGAATGTTACTTTTGCCTATTTCAATATTATGTTTATTAGAAATATAATGTATTTTTTTATAGTGATTATAAACAGCGACTGATAATGTTTTTTTTGTTTTATTTTGTCCAATGATGTAATTATCAAGATGTGTTTTAATCGCATGAGGAGTAGGTAAAATTTTATTTTTATTTTTTAATAATGTATCGTTAGTTTCTTCTTGTACAATTTCATTACATAAGGTGATGCATTCATTACAGATATATACTGAAGGGCCAGCTATCAATTTTAATACTGATGTTTGATTTTTTCCGCAAAAGGAACAGTATAGTATGTTAGCAGTGTTGTCTTTTTTTTTATCAGACATTAATAAACCTCTTTTTCCTATCGTTAATTCTTTTACTTACAACTATTATAGATTAAATTATATATTTAATAAGTAATGATATAAAAAATATGTTTAATTATGGAAATATTTTTTTATTTTCGATAAGTTAATATTTTGTCTACTAAACCATAATTTACTGCTTCTGATGCGGAAAGAAAACAATCTCTTTCGGTATCTTTATTTATTTTTTTAATGGATTTCCCAGTATGTAAGGATAGAATTTTATTCATATTTTTTTTAATTCTTGCTATTTCACGCGCATGTATATCAATATCTGATGCTTGTCCTTGATATCCTCCTAAAGGTTGATGAATCATCACTTTCGAATTAGGTAAACAGAATCTTTTTTCTTTTTCTCCACTTGCTAATAACAATGCTCCCATTGAGCAAGCTTGGCCTATACAAATAGTGTTTACTTGTGGTTTTATAAATTGCATAGTGTCATAAATAGACATACCTGATGTAATAACTCCACCTGGAGAATTGATATATAAATGTATATCTTTTTCAGGGTTATCAGCTTCTAAAAATAACATTTGTGCTACAACAATATTAGCTGTAATATCCTCAATATTACCGGTAATAAATATTATTCTTTCTTTTAAAAGACGAGAATAGATATCAGAATATCTTTCTCCTTGCGATGTTTTTTCTACAACAAAAGGTATTAAATTCATGTGAAATTTGTCGTTTTTATATGACATATAATCTCCAAAAACGTTTTAAGTTATCAATATTTGATTCTAAAATATTAAAAAATTTTATCTGAATTTTTAATAGTCATGTATTTTTTATATGTTTATTATTATAAAGTATATTTTTGTTTTCAGTTTATGAAATATTAGATATGTTTGTATATAAACTATTTTTTATAAAAAATAGTTAGATTTTATTTAATTGGTACTAAATAAATGTTTCATTATACGATGTTTAATAATTTTTATTATAAAAGATTATTATTTATTTTTTAATAAGGATAATGGTTGATTATATTTTTATATTTAATATTTTTTGTTAAAAAAATTAAAAATATATTTTTTCATTGGATAATTTTAGAAAAATTGTATTTTTTATTAACTAATTTTTAATGGATATATGATAATCTTATTAGGAATTGATCTATAAATTCTTTGGTAGAAAATAAAAATTTTATATAACTTTAAGATTTATATTTTTTTAATAAATTTTTTATTATTTTTTGATAATAATCATGCTTATTTTTATTTCTTAATGATAATAATTTTTTTAGTGAATATTAGAGGGTACTGTTTATATATTTTATTAGATATATTTTATGATAGAATTGATTTTTATAATTTAAATTAATTTTAATAAGTTTTTAAAATATTATATTATGTATAGTATAAAAATTAATAAATAATTTTTATATTTGTGATTAATTTTTTATTAAACGATAAAAACATTTTTATTATTATTAATTTTAATTGAGGTTAAATAATCATTTAATAAGAGTAATCTAAATAAGAAACATATATTTTTTGAATATATATAAAACGTAAATTTTTCGTTTTTAATATTATTTTATTTTTTTATGCAATGAGGAGATTTAAAATCATTATTTTTCATATTTTTAAATTCTTCTTTAGTATAGGTATGTATGGATATTCCATGAATATTATATGTATCAATAACACTTGATAATAAAGTATAAACTTCTTTATGTCTTATTATTAAACTCTTTTTAATAAATTTATCACTTATTATTATAATTTTAAAATGACTAAATGGTCTATTTAATAAATTGTGTTTTTTACTTTCATTATGAATAAATACTTTATTTTTACCAAATTGTTTTTCTAGTGTTTTTAGTATTTTATATTTGATCATATTTTCACTTGATTATTTAAGAGAATTAAAAATTTTAATATTTTAATGTTAATTAAATATTTTTGTTTTGAATGTATTTAAAATTATTAATTTTATTTAATTAAATTAAAAAATTAATAATTTTATTATTATATAATAATTTTGATCAATTTTTTTTAACATCTATTTTTAAAATAATATATTTACGTTATAGAGTATAAACATATTTTATGCATTATATTTTTATTATTATTATTTTTAAATAAAAAATGTAAATTATATATAATTTATATTTTTTCAGTATACTACATATAAATATATTTATTTATTATATTTAGATTTATAATCTATACTTTTTTAGAAAGTGTTATTTTTAAAGTATATAATTATGATATTAAAATTTTTTATTGAGCTTGTGGAATAAATACCAATGAAAGCAAAAAATTTTTTTAGGATTTTATTATTAGTTACTTCTTTTTTATTTTTAAGTGGTTGTCAAAGTATTATTTTAGATCCTAAAGGTTATATTTCAATGGAACAAAGTTCTTTGATTATTACGTCTTTTTTGATGATGTTGTTAGTTGTTGTTCCGGTTATTTTTATGACTGTATTTTTTGTATGGAAATATAGTATTACAAGTAAAAATACGAAATATAGTCCTAATTGGGATCAATCACATAAAATAGAAATATTCATTTGGGTTTTACCTATTTTAATTATTTTTTTTCTTGCTTGTTTATCGTGGAAGTCTGCTCATAGGTTGGAACCTAGTAAACCTATACATTCTTTTGTAAAACCGATAGAAATACATGTAGTGGCATTAGATTGGAAATGGTTATTTATATATCCTGAATATAATGTTGCCACGATTAATGAAATATCATTTCCAATTAATACACCAATAGTTTTTAGGATTACTTCAAATTCAGTAATGAATTCATTTTTTATTCCTGCTCTTGGAAGTCAAATATACGCAATGGCAGGTATGGAAACAAAATTGCATTTATTGGCTAATGAATCAGGTTATTATAAAGGTTTTTCAGCAAACTACAGTGGTCGTGGTTTTTCCGATATGAAGTTTTCGGTAATAGCGACCAGTAATAAAAAATTATTTGATAAATGGATAAAGAATGTTAAAAAATCTCCTTATACGTTAAATACTATGAAAATGTTCCATTATATTGCTTTTTATAAAAATAAATTTTCAGTGCAATATTTTTCTCATGTGAATAATGATTTATTAAATAAAATTATACATCAATTCAATAAATGATGTTTTATTAAAATAACAAATAAACATTTAATTTTTTTAATATTGTGCATTGCATTTAAGGAATAGATATGTTTGGTAAATTAACATTAGATGCGGTACCGTATAATGAACCTATTATTATGGTTACTTGTGCTATTGTATTTTTTGTTCTCTTATTTATATCAGTTAGATTGACTTATTCAGGTAATTGGAAATATTTATGGTCAGAATGGTTAACATCTGTAGATCATAAAAGAATAGCAGTAATGTATATTATTCTTGCGTTTGTGATGTTGTTTCGTGGTTTTATTGATGCGGTTATGATGCGTATTCAACAGGTTTTAGCATCTTCAGGAAATGCTGGTTTTTTACCTCCTCATCATTATGATCAAATTTTTACTGCTCACGGTGTAATTATGATTTTTTTCGTAGCTATGCCGTTGGTAATAGGATTAATGAATTTAGTAGTTCCTTTACAGATAGGAGCTCGTGACGTTGCATTTCCTTTTCTTAATAATTTAAGTTTTTGGTTAACTGTTAGTGCTGCTATTTTAATTAATTTATCCTTAGGTATAGGAGAATTTGCACAAACGGGTTGGCTGGCGTATCCGCCATTGTCAGGTATTCAATATAGCCCAGGAGTAGGAGTAGATTATTGGATTTGGAGTATTCAGATTTCTGGTATAGGAACAACTTTAACTGCTATTAATTTTTTAGTTACAATATTAAAAATGAGAGCACCGGGAATGATTATGTTTAGGATGCCAGTATTTACATGGACAGCTTTATGTACTAATGTATTAATGCTTGTATCTTTTCCGGTATTAACTTTAACTCTTTGTTTATTATCTTTAGATCGTTATTTAAATTTTCATTTTTTTACTAACGATCTAGGAGGTAATCCTATGATTTATATTAATTTAATTTGGATTTGGGGGCATCCTGAAGTATATATTTTAGTATTACCAGTGTTTGGTGTTTTTTCTGAAATTGTTTCAACTTTTTCAAAAAAATCTTTATTTGGATATCATTCTCTTGTATGGGCAACTATTGTTATTACAATTTTATCATTTATTGTATGGTTACATCATTTTTTTACCATGGGTGCAGGTGCTGATGTAAATGCGTTTTTTGGTATTACAACAATGATTATAGCGATACCTACAGGAGTTAAGATATTTAATTGGTTATTCACCATGTATGAAGGACGCATTCAAATGCATTCCGCTATGATGTGGACTGTAGGATTCTTAATTACATTTTCAATTGGTGGTATGACAGGGGTATTACTTTCTTTACCAGCAGCTGATTTTGTATTGCATAATAGTTTATTTTTAATTGCTCATTTTCATAATGTTATTATAGGTGGTGTTGTTTTTGGTTGTTTTGCTGGCATTACATATTGGTTTCCAAAATTATTTGGATTTACCTTAGATGAAATTTGGGGAAAACGTGCATTTTGGTTTTGGTTTATTGGTTTTTTTATTGCTTTTATGCCGTTATATTTTTTAGGTTTTATGGGTATGACTCGTCGTATTAGTCAAAATATTAATCCTGAATTTCATGTAATGTTAGTTATAGCATCTTTAGGTGTATGTTTGATTATGATAGGAATAATATGTCAAATTTTTCAAATTTATATTTCTATTCGTGATTCTCAAAATTATTTAGATTTTACAGGAGATCCATGGGATGGCAGAACATTAGAATGGTCCATTTCTTCTCCGCCTCCTGTGTATAATTTTGCAAATATTCCTATGGTAAGTGATAGAGATGATTTCTGGAGAATAAAACAATTAAAAGAAAAAAAAGTTGAAAAGGTTATTTATTCTAAAATTATTATGCCTAAAAATACTTCTTTTGGTATATTTATTAGTTTTTTTTCTTTATTATGTGGTTTTTCAGCAGTGTGGTATATATGGTGGTTATTTTTATTTTCTTTAGTATCTATTTTTTATTTGTTAATTTTAAAAAGTTTTAAGAATAGAACACATTATACTATTTCTATAGAACAAATTGAGAAAATTGAAAATAAACATTTTAAAAATTTAAAAATAGCAGGTTTAAAATGATAATAAATAATTTAATACCTATTGTTGAAATGAATAAAAAAAAATATATCAATGACGTAATAGAATCAAAAAAAATATTTGGTTTTTGGTTATATTTAATTAGTGATTGTATTTTGTTTGCAACAATGTTTTCTGTTTATTTTGTTATGGTTAATAATACTGCTGATGGTCCTACTGGAAAAGATATTTTTAAATTATCTTTTATATTATTAGAAACTATTTTACTATTATTTAGTACTATTTCTTATGGTTTAGTTAAAATATCAGTATATCAAAACAGGTTAATGAATACCGTTATTTTTTTATTTATTACATTTTTTTTTGGTTTAGGTTTTATTGGATTAGAATTTTTTGAATTTTATAGTTTAATTAAAAAAGGTTATGGTCCTAGTCGTAGTGGATTTTTATCTGCTTTTTTTACTTTAGTAGCTACTCATGGGATACATGTATTTTTTGGTGTTTTTTGGGTTTTGGTGATGATATGTCAGATAATTAAATTTGGTATATCAAAAACAACATATATTCGTATTTTATGTCTTGGTTTATTTTGGCATTTTTTAGATTTAGTATGGATTTGTTTATTTACTTTTGTATACTTAATTTGTTTTCTTTAATTTTAGGTTATTAAAATTTCATTATGCAAAATATTATTAAATTATATATATTAGGAAGTATTTTTTCTGTTATTTTAACAATGTTTCCATTTTTATTTATTATGGTAAATTATTTTTCTAAAGCAACATTATTTTTTTTGGTTTCTTTTTGTGCAATGTTACAAATTATTGTTCATTTACGTTATTTTTTAAATTTGAATACTGATATTGAAAATAGATGGAATGTTGTAGCAGTATTATTTTCTACTGTGATTATTTTTATTATTATTTCTGGTACAAGTTGGATTATGTCAAATTTAAATTCTAATTTAATGCAATGTTAAATAATATTTTTATGATAAAAGTGTATTTTTTATGTTTTTTAGAGTTAATAAAACCAAAAATTATTATAGGTAATTTAATTTCACTTATGGGTGCTTTTTTTTTAGCATCGAAAGGTAATATTGATTATAATTTATTTTTTTTAACTATAGTAGGAACATCATTGTTAATTGCATCGGCTTGTATAATGAATAATGTTATAGATAGAGATATAGATGCAAAAATGAACAGAACTAAAAATAGAATTTTAGTACATAAATTATTATCAATAAAAACAATTTTTTATATTTCTGTGATATTTTTTTGTATAGGAATGTATATATTTTTTTCTTTTATAAATATTTTATCAGCGTTTTTAGTTTTAATAGCATTTTTTATATATGTTTTTTTATATAGTATATATATGAAGAGAAATAGTATTTATTCTACTTTTATAGGTAGTTTATCAGGTTCTATTCCTCCACTTATAGGATATTGTTCTGTTGTTAATTCTTTTGATTTTTGTGCATTTTTTTTATTTTTTATGCTTGTTTTTTGGCAAATGGCTCATTTTTATTCTATTGCTATTATTTATCTTAATGATTATGAAATAGTTAATATACCTTTATTCCCTATAGAAAAAGGTATATTAGTTACTAAATATCATATTATTTTTTATATTTTATTTTTTATTTTTTTTTCATTGATGTTAACTGTCATTGGTTATACTGGTTATATATATTTTTTATGTTCATTTTTATCGGGATTTTTTTGGTTGTATTTAGGATTAAAAGGATTTTATACTTTAGATAACGTTATTTGGGCTCGTAAATTATTTCGTTTTTCTATTATTTTGATTTTTATAACTAGTGTTATGATGTCTTTAGATTTTATTCCTTAATTTTTAATATATTCATTTATTTTTTTTATATATTTTTATAAAAATATGGTAATAATTTAACAATTTTATTTTTTATAAACAAGACGTTGGGTTAGGAATACCGGCTATTTTACTAATTTTATGCAGAGCATTATCGGAGAAAAGTATAAACAAGTATGTACTATTTATTTTTTCTTTTTTTGTTTTTTTTATATAAGTTAGAAACATTCTCATCGATGGTGTCATTTTAAATTCTTCATAAAATTTTCTTATTATATATATTATTTCCCAGTGTTTAGCAGTCATTTTGATCAGTTCTTTCTGCGCAATTTTTTCAGCTGTAAATTTATTCCATGTTTGATATTTATCTAAATAATTACTGTAATTATTATTTTTTTTTTATGTTTATGTGTCATATTATACAATTAATATTAATCTGATATGAATATAAAGAAAAATTATAAAATGAAAAAAAAAGAATTACAAGCTGTAGTTGGTTTATGTTTTATTTTAAATTTAAGAATTTTTGGTGTTTTTATGATTCTTCCAGTAATTAGTACTTATGGTTTATTATTAGAAAATGGAAATAAATTTTTAGTTGGTGTAGCTATTGGTATTTATGGATTGACACAGTCTTTTTTTCAAATTCCATTTGGTTTTTTCTCAGATAAAATTGGTAGAAAATTAGTTATTTTATTTGGTTTGATTTTGTTTTTTTTAGGTAGTTGTGTATCTGGTATGACTTATTCTATTTGGGGTTTGATATTAGGAAGAGCATTACAAGGGTCAGGAGCTATTTCTGCTACTTGTATGGCGTATATATCAGATTTTGTTGAAGGTGCACAGTATACTAAAATAATGTCTTTAATTGGTATTACTTACGGATTGACATTTGCATTATCAATTATAATTGGACCATTGATTGTTAGTTTTTTAAATTTTCAAGCTTTATTTTGGTTTGTTATTTTTTTAGCTTTTATGGCTATTTTGGTAACTTATTTTTTTATTCCGAACATTGTAGTATCATCTAGTAATTTTAATTTTTATAGTTTTAAAAAAGGTATTTATACTATTTTACAAAAATATGATTTAATTAGATTATATTTTGGTATTTTTATATTACATGTATTATTAATGTTTATTTTTATTTTTTTGCCTTTACAATTGGTTTTTTTTAAATTTTCTTTAGATGATCATTGGAAGTTATATTTAGTTATTATTTTTATTTCTTTTATTTTTGTTATAGGAATATTTTTATTTACTAAAATAAAGTTAAAAATCATGTCAATATTTTTATTATCGAATATTTGTATTGTTTTATCGGAAATAATTTTTTTTAATTTTATGTCGTCATGTTATATTTTTTTACTTGGTATTGAAATATTTTTTATAGCTTTTAATATTTTAGAATCTTTAATTCCGTCTTTAGTTGGTAAAAAATCTTGTTCTCAATATAGAGGTACAGCTATGGGCATATATTCCACAGCACAATTTTTAGGGATATCTTGTGGGGGAATATTAGGTGGATGGATATTGAGCATATTTGATATATTAGGTTTATTAATATCAGGATTATTTTTTTCTATATTATGGTTTTTAGTCAGTGTTGCAATAAAAAATGAAATATGATTTTAAGAATTAAAAGATTAAAAATGGATGGATATAAATTTGAAATATTTTTTAAAAATAATATAATCAGCACTTTTTTATTTTAAATTTTAAGTATTTATTTAGGTCATGCAGAATTTAACACTATATTTGTTAATATTATTTTTAGTGAAAATAATTTATTTTTGGTAAGTATAAGTGATTTTTTATAAATTTTAATATTATTGTGTTTTTTAAAAATATTAAACATCATGTTTATTTTTTAAAATATATTTTTATATATACAAGAAGATATTAATTTTGTCTACTAAATAAATATATAAAACTTATTTTTTTTTATGGATTCTAATTTTCCATGCTGCTTTGTCAAGTACTCCATTGATAAATTTATGACTGTCTTTGGCTCCAAAAGATTTAGCTAATTCTATACTTTCGTTAATGGAAACTTTATAAGGAATATCTAATCTTTTCAATAATTCATAAAAGGATAATCTTAAAATGGATTTTTCTATTTGTCCTACTTCTTCTAATGTGCGAGAAAGAAAAGGTCGTATTAATTCATCTATATATTTGTAGTTTTTAACAATACCAACAATTATTTCGTGAAAATAATTCATATCAATTTTTTTGACATTTTTTTCTGCTAAAAATTGTGAAATAATATAATTAATGTTATTTTTAGATATTTGCCAAGAGTACAGTACTTGTATGATACATTCACGAGCTTTTCTACGAGAATTGGTTTTCATATATATTCCTAATTATATATAATTTATTTTAAAAAACAAAAAATTTATTTATAATTAAATGATATTTTTTGTTTTTTATCAAATTTTATTTTTATTTATTTTTAAAATTAAACGTATGTCAGTGCCTATTTTGGTTACATCTTTAAATGTAAACGTTGGTACTGTATTTAAATCTAGATATTTTTCTAGTATGCACAATGGTTTTGCATGATGACCTAATAATTTAGGTGCTACATAAAGAATTAATTCGTCTATTATTTTTAATTTTATTAAGGATCCTGAGAGAGAAGCTCCTGCTTCTATCCATATATTATTGATATTATAATTTCCTAGATATGATATTAAGTGTTTTAAATTTATATAATTTTTATTTTTAGAGAAAATTATTTGTTTTACATTTTTAGGCCAAATGTTTTTATCTTTTTTTAATCTGGCTAACCAAATTTCTCCTTTACTGTTAATACATTTGTGGAATGGTTGTATTCTATTTTTACTGTCTATAATTACTCGTATAGGTTGATTTTTTATTTCATTAGATACCGATAAGATATTAGTATCTTTTCTTATGTTTAATAATGGATTATCGGTTAAGATGGTTTGGCTGCTACTGAGTATTACTCCAGATTTTTTCCTAAAATATTGCACGTCTTTTCGTGATTCGGGAGAAGTAATCCATTTACTTTTTCCATTTTTTAAAGCAGAGCGTCCGTCAATGGAAATTCCTAATTTTAATTGAATCCATGGAATACCAGTCTTCATTCTTTTGAAAAAACCTTGATTGATATTTTGAGATTCTTTAGACATAATTCCTGTTGTTATTAATATTCCTGCTTTTTTTAACTGTATTATTCCTTTTCCAGATACTTTAGGATTAGGATCTGATACAGCTATAACTACGCGTAATATTCCTGCTTGAATTAACGCAAGACAGCAAGGAGGAGTTAGTCCAAAGTGACTACAAGGTTCTAAAGTTACGTAAACGGTAGCTCCTTTTGTTTTTCCTTTTGCCATAGATAAAGCATGTATTTCTGCATGTTTTTCTCCTTGTTTTTTATGCCATCCTTTTCCAACGATAATGTTATTTTTTACGATTATACAACCTACGTTAGGATTAGGTGAAGTTGTAAATTCTCCTAGTTTAGCTAATTTTATAGCTTTTTTCATATAAAAAATATCTTTCATAATTTTTTGTTAATATTATTAGTATTATTAAAATTTTATTTTTATTTATATATATAAAAATATTTTTATTTAGTAACATATCAAAATATGTGAAAATATATATTATTTATAATAATAAATGATTATTTTTATTTTTTTCCATTGTAAAATATATTAAATTTATTTTTATATTTAGTAATATTTCCTCTATAAGTAAAAGGTACTTTAATTTTATTGAGATTTTCATTTAAAATATTTTTTTAAATTTAGGTATTGTAAAATATAATTTTTAATTTTCTTCTCCATTTAATGCCCAATCTAACCATGTTTGAGGATAAAATTTTTTTAGTATGTTAGCAACAGTTATTTTATTTAAATTTATATTGGATCCACATTGAATTTCATATAATATATGTCTTAAATCCATTAGCAATCTATCAGAAATATCGATATCAGAGTTTGCAATTTTTATTAAAGTTATACCTTGTGGGATTCTTGGATAGGGACGTATTTTTTTTTAAAATTTATATATATTTTTTTTCGTAAGAGTATTTTTTTTTGTAAAATAGTTAATCGAGCAGCATTTTCTCTTAATGTGCTAGTAACATAAATTAAATCTCCTATTTTAGCTTCGTGATGAAATAAAATTTGTTTCTTAAAGTTATATCCAAAAACACTAATTTTTATACTTAGTGGATCTTTCTTGGGCATAGTATCTTTTCCTATTAATTGCATGTCATATTTACTTGTTGTCTGTAGTAAACTTTGACTAAAATTTTTTAACTATGTGGTATTTTTTTTAGGAATAGTTAAGGATAGAGTAAGCCATTTTGGTTTAGAACTCATAGCGGCTAAATCACTGAGATTAACTGCTATGGCTTTGTGTCCTAAATCTATAAGGGAAATATTGCGTAAAAAATGAATACTTTTTATGAGAGTATCAGGCTAATAGAAACTATTTGTCCATTAGGTATTTTAATAATTGCACAATCGTTTTCTATTCCTTGTATCACATTTTTTTTAATTTTATTGAAATATTTTTCTATGATTTGAAATTCATTATATAACATATTTTGAAAATTTTTAAAATAAATTTTAATTAGTGAAATGAATTGTTAATAATTTTTTAAAATTAATCGATATTAGCATTATAGTATTAAATAATTAATGATATATATATTTCTATTTCTTTATTTTTTTGATTATATTAATCATTTCTAATGCACATAATGCTGCTTCAACTCCTTTATTTCCCATTTTAGAACCAGATCTTTCGATAGCTTGTTCTATATTTTCAGTAGTAAGTATTCCAAAAGCAATAGGAATATTATTTTTTAGACTTACTTTTGCTAAACCAGAACTGACTTCTCGTGATATATATTTAAAATGAGAAGTATTTCCTTTAATAATAGTTCCTAATGCAATGATGGCATTATATTTTTTTAAATTAGCTATATTTTTTGCAATTAATGGTAATTCGTAAGCACCTGGTACTTTTATAACTAAAATATTTTCTTCTTTTACTTTACCTATTCTTTTTAAGGTATCTATAGTTCCGTTTAATAAGTTTTGATTAATAAATTCGTTAAAACGTGATATAATGATGCTTATTAATGAATCTTTGGATGATACTCCTGTTTCAATTAATATCATTTAATCCTCATTAAAAATAATGTTTTATTTATTGTGAATGGTATAATACCATAAATTTTTATAAAGTGTTTATATACTATATTTATTTTTTATTTTGATTTTAATATTTTTTGATCTTTTAAAATTTAATTTTGTGAGGTAATATTTTTACATATATTGTATTATAAATTATAGAATTGAAAGGTTTTTTTAATTGATATCATAATGAGATATAATTTTTTGTAAAATTTTTTTTGTTTTTAAATTGGTGAGTGTTAAAAAAGACAGCAGTAAAATAAATAAGTGATTTTTTTAAAAAATTAATTTTATAATCTATTCTTAATTTTATATTCATAAAATATATTGTTTTGTTTAAAAAATAAACGATTAAATTAAAAATTAATAATTTTTTAAAAAAAAGGTTGCATGATAATTCTATAGGAGTATAGTTAGTATATTAACGAACGCGGGATGGAGCAGTCTGGTAGCTCGTCGGGCTCATAACCCGAAGGTCGTCGGTTCAAATCCGGCTCCCGCAACCAATTTTAAAAATATATTTTTAAATATCTTTTTTGTTTTTTAATTTTCTATTTTTATCCATCATTTTTAAAAAATATTATTTTTGTTTTAATTTAAATAATTTTTTATTATCTTTTTTTTTAATTAATTTTTTATGATAACAGTTTATTATTTATATATATTTTTTTATGTTTTCTCTAAAAAAGATTAGATTTATAAAATTTTAACTGAATTAGTTAAAAAATATTATTATAATTTTTTTGTATTAGATTTATCAATAATAAAAATTATAAATTTATAATAAAGAGAAAATTATTTAATATAAAAATTTTTTATTTATGTTTCTAGAATTCATCTTGTTTTATAAAAATATTGGAATAGAATATTTTAAAAACCGGTATATCATATTTTTAAAAAATTAAAAGAAACGATAAATTTTATAAGAAATGGTTAATATATTTATTGATTTAAATAATGTCATTATAAAAATATCCGATTTTTTTATAAAGGAATTTATTTATATTTAATTATGAAAATATAAATAATTCGTTAATTATTATTATTTTAATGGTTAAATTTTTAGAATTAATACGAATATTTATAATTTATGTTTAAATTATAAATAAATGTTTTTTTATTTTTTGTTATTTATATTGATAATCGAAAATATTTTTATTTAATTTTTTCTAATGTTTTAAAAAAATATTTTATTATTATCAGATTATGATCATTTATTAATGTTTATTTTATTTAAAATAGTAATCAATATGTAGATAGGTAGTGAATTAAAATTATTTAGTTAATTGTAAAAATGTTTTTTTATTGTAAGAAGCATTTTTTAGATAAGATATGAGATCATTTTTAATAATAATAAAATCGTTAAAAAACTAAAGAATAATATACTGAGTATATATATAATTATTAATTTAATATTTATATTTTTTAAGAAATCATTTTTCTTCTGATTTATTTTTTTATAAAAATTATTAAGTATTTAATCCACTGTATCTTATATTTTTTCTCTTTATTATTTTAAACAATATTTTTTTTCTAGAATATATTGTTAATTTATTACGTGCTCTTGTTATAGCTGTATAAAAAAGTTCTTTTGTTAAAATTTTTTGATCTTCATTAGGTAAAATTAGTACTGTATGTTCAAATTCTGATCCTTGTGATTTATGTATTGTCATTGCCCAAGTTGTTTCATATTCAGAAATAAGTTCAATAGGTATAATTTTAATATTGTTGTAGGGTAATATAAAAAAAATTTTTAATATTTTTTTATTATCTAATAAAGTGATTCCTATGTCTCCATTAAATAATCCTAAAGATTTGTTATTTTTGGTAATTAAAATAGGTTTTCCAATGTACCAAATATTATTATTAATTCGAACAAATTCAATGATATTCATTTTTTCCATTATTTCTTCTATGAATATATTTATTTTTTTTATTCCATAAATTCCGTTTTTTATCGCACAGATAACACGATATTCGTTGAATTTTTTTATTATATTTTTTATATTTTGATCTTTTTTTATATAATTTAAATATTCAATATATCCTTTTATAATATTGTTAATCATATTAAAGTATTCTTTTTTATCATTTATTTCATGATGGGTAATATTTTTATATTTGTTGAAGAATATTTTATTTACTAGATTTAATTTGTTTTTATTTAAGTCTTCTTCTAATTTAGAAATATCTGATATAGGATTAAATCTATATTTTTTCTTTAGAATACAGATACTGTCATTAATTTTATTATTTGAAAGATTATCGATTGTTTTAATCTTGCATTCTGTAATATGTTCTAATATTTTTTTATTTTTTTGACTATAAGCGTAATGATAATTATTATATATATCTTTTAATATCGTTCCAGGATCAACAGGAGGTAATTGATTGATATCTCCTAAAAAAATGACTTTGGTTTTTTTAGGTAATGCATCAATTAATTTTTCCATAAGTAATAAATCAATCATCGAAGATTCATCAATAATTAATATATCTACATTCAATAAATTATTTTTATTAAAGAACGGTTTTTTATTTGTTTCTGAAATTCCTAATAGTGCATGTAATGTAATAGCATGTTTTGGTAACATATTTTTTTCTGATGGATTTAATTTTATTTTTTTTAAAGCATTGGTTAAAGATTCAGATAGACGTGCTGCGGATTTCCCTGTTGGAGCAGTTAGTTTTATTTTTATATTTTTTTTAGATATGCGTATTAATGTTAATAATATTTTGGCAACAACGGTAGTTTTTCCTGTTCCAGGTCCTCCGATTATAAAAGTTATTTTCCAAATTATCGTCATGGCTACGGCAATTTTTTGAAAATTATCATTTTTTTCATTGAACAATGATTTTAATGTTGTTTTAGATAATTTAACATTTATTTTTTCTTTTTTGTTACTTGATATAAATAAAGAGACTTTTTTTTCAGCTTGCCATAAATAATTTAAGTATAAATTATTTTTAAGTAATACTAAAGGAGTTAAATGAGTATTATAACTAACGATATTACTATTTAATAATGTTTTAGTCCAATTTTTAGGATTTCCTGCTAAATTCCATAATTTATTTGTGAATTTTTTTTCTTTTTTAGGAAATACAAGTTGATTTTCAAGATTAAAAATTGGTAAACATACATGACCACAATTAGTAGTATAACTTACACAAGCAGCTGCTAACATTATTGCTGGTTGATTTTTAGTTGCTACATAAGTTGCAAAATAAAAATCAATGTCATTAATTATTTTTTTTTTTAAAGCTTGATTTAGTAAAGAGATCATTTTCGTCATATTAATTTTTAATTTTTTAAAAAATTTGATCCAATTTTTCAATAAATATTTTTTTAGGAAGAGTATAAAATATTCCTTTGTTTTTGTTATTATTATCGATTGCGCGTAAAAACCAAAAAAATATTCCTCCAAAATGTAAATTAAATTGATAATTTTTAATTTTTTGTTGTAGATATCTATGTAGTGCTAAACTATATAATTGGTATTGTAAATCATATCTGTTTTTTATCATGTGGTATTTTATTTTTTTGCTATCATAAAAATGATAAGAACTTCCTAACCAATTGGTTTTGTAATCTATAAAATAATATTTTTTTTTCCAACAAAATACAAAATCAATGGATCCTGTTAAAATTCCTGTAATAGAATTAAATTTTAAATTAGGAGATGATTTAGAAATAGAATCATAAAATTTCATTAATTTATTAATTTTAGTGTCAGTAATAGTATTTTTAATTGATAAATAAAATTCTAGTTCTTTAATATATTTTTGCATATTTAATTTGGATAAATAAAATTCATTATTTATTAACGGAGTCTTACTAATGTTAGATATCCATTCTGATAACATTGACAGCCATTTATCACTTAAATTATTTTTTCTTAATTCTGTTTTTAACCATATTAAATCTATTTTTTTAAAATTTTGTTTTTTAAGAATATTATGTAAAAATGTGCCGTATATTTTCCCTTTGGGAAAATTGTGAATATTGTATTCTTTGTTCTTAATCACATTTTTATTTTTTATTAAAAATTCACCAGAGATAATATTTTTTTCTTTTTTTGATATTTGTTTTTTTTTTAATGCAGAATAACTGGTGATGCACCAATGATGATTTATATTTTTATTTATTTGTACTGATAAAGTATTTTTATGTTTTTTTTCTATGATTTTAAACTTTTTATTTTCTTTAAAATTTAAAATTAGTTCAATACATTTATTTGAGCTAATTTTTTTTAATATAATAAGTAATTCTTCGGAATTATATATTTTATCTGATTGAATAATATATCCTAATGCGCTTTTATGTAAATCTGTAAAATCTTTTTCTTTTTTTTTATTTTTTATTACGGGAGCAATTCCTATGCTACAGTGTAATATAGATCGTGTCAGTGCAACATATAATAATCTTATATCTTCAGATAAGTATTCTATTTTTGCTTTTTTTTCTTTTTGTTCATTATTATTTAAATCAAATATTGTTTGTAGTGTTTTTTTATTATGGTACAAGATATACTTTGATTTAAAAAAATTAATAGAAAAAGGTATCCATGTGATATTATATTCTAATCCTTTAGATTTATAGAAAGTAACAATTTTTATAGAATTTTTATCATAAAATGGTTTGATATATTTTTTTTTTAAATTATCATTTGAATATAAAATTTTATTTTTTAACCAAAAAATTAATGAATTATGTTCTGTAATATTTCTGGATTTTTCTTGTAATAATTCAGCTAATTGTAATAATATAAAAATATTAGATTGACTATTTGTATATGTATTATTTCTTTTAATATGATTTGTGAAAATTTTTTTGATCATATTAAAGATTCCTTTTTTTTCCCAAATAATTTTATATTTATTAAATTTTTTTATTAATGATGACCAGAAATCATATTCTTTATTTACATTTTCGATTTCATTAATGTTGTATTGTAATATGTTGGTGAACATGGCTTTTTTAAGTAATTTTTCTTTATGTGGATATAAAATAGATTGTAGTATCCAAAGTAGTTCTTTTGCTTCTATGGTATTATAAATATTTTTTTTATCAGAATAATAATAAGAATTAATGTTAACGTCACTTAAAGCTTTTTTTATTATTTCTGATTCATTTTTGTTTCTAACTAGGATAGTTATATCTTTTGCTTGAAGTGAAACAGTTTTATTTTCTTTTTTTATTATAGCTTTACCGTTTCTTCCTTTTTCTAACCATTCAGCTATACTTTGAGCACATTTATTAGCGATCCATTGTTGATATTCATCAATACATATGTTTCTTCCTTGTTTCATAAAAAAACGTAATGCTGGTTGATTATTTCCATTAATTGTAAATTTTATATCTTTTTTACCGGAATATGTTGGTTGAAAACGAATTTGAGATAAATAAAAAGGATTTTTATGTTGAGTAAAAAGTAAATTAATACTATGATTCATATCATTAGATGCTCTCCAATTTGTATCGAGGAAATAGTGTTCTTTGATTTCATTTTTAGATTGTAAATAGGTAAATATATTAGCTCCGCGAAAGCTATAAATAGATTGTTTTGGATCTCCTATTAATATTAGTAGATAACTATTTTCTTTCATATATATTTTTTTGAATATACTATATTGTAGTTTACTAGTATCTTGAAATTCATCTATAAATGTTACTGGATATTTTTTACATATTATTTGAGATAAATTATTTTTTTTTAAAGAATTTGAAAGAAAAATTAATAAATCATCAAATTCTAAATATCTTTGTTTTTCTTTTTCTTTTTTTAAAATTTTTGGAATATCGGTTAATGCATGAAATAAGAAAATTTCTTTTAGTGAAAATTTTGTTTTTAAAAAAAAATCGATTTTATCAAATAAAATATATTTAGGAATTGTTCCTGTTTTTGTTTTTTCGTATAAAAAACTTTGTTTAAAATAATTAAGTTCTTTTGGTATGAAATAGTTTTCTGTATTTTCATTGGCCCAAATTGTAATTTTTTTTATCCATTTTAATAGATTAGTTTTATGATATATCCTTTTATTTATATCTGAATGAATTATTAATGGTACAATTTTCCCTTTTTCTGTTAACCATATTTTTTTAAAATTATTAATTATTTTTATTAATTCTTCATGGTATTCGGTAATCGTTTTTGCTTCTTTTAATATAGGTTTAATAATTTTAGGAGAAATTTTTAATATTGTTAAGATATCTTTTAAAAGTGATTCAGGATTTTTCCAATATTGAGAAATGATTTTTGAAATTGTAATAGATAGTGAAAAACTTTTTTTTCTCCAAAAATCACATGTTGCTTGAAAATATAGAGGATACGTGTTTTCTAGAATTTTTCTTGATAAATATATGTTAGAAGAATATTGATGTATACTTAAGATATGATTACAAAAACCATGAATCGTAAAAATTGCTGCTTGATCTATTTGATGCTCTGCTTTTAGTAGTAACATGTTGGTATAATTAAAATTAGTAATTTTAGATATCAATTCCTTAAAAAAGGTATTTTTACTATCTTTTTTTATACAAGCTATACGAAAATTATAAATATTTTTTTTAATTCTATTTCTTAACTCTTCTTGCATATTTTTAGTGAATGTTACAATCAAAATTTCTTTTACTGAAAATGTACGTGTATTTATAGTATGATTATCTATTCCTAATAGTAATCTTAGATATAACATAATTATAGTAAATGTTTTTCCAGTTCCAGCAGAAGCTTCTATTACTTTTTTTCCATGTAGAGATATATTTAATATATCTAATTTTTTTTTTATTTTGCACATTTTAAAATAAATTTAATTTGTTATTTAAAATATATATTACCTGATGAATTAAATATTAAGTATATTGTAATGTTCATTAATTAATTGATAATTTAATATAGGAATCCACCAAAATTTTGATATATGATATATATCATTAATATAATTTTTGTTTAATATTGGAATAATTTTTTTTATATAGGGATCGCATTTTTCGCCAATATGATATTGATTTCCGTGCCATGTACTGAGCATTTTTGCGTAACCTTTATTTTTTATTTTATTATCTAGTATTATTTTTTTGTTAATTTTGTCATATATTATATTGATCCAGTTAGCACCTGATTTAATTAACAATAGAGGTTTTTTTAACCCTTCTATATATCCAGATACATATAGTTCGATATAGCGATAAGCTTCTTCTTTTTCTATATTGTAAAAATTCCATTTGCTGTTGTTCATTCCTAACATTGTGCTTTTTTCTTTTCCACCTAAATAACAATAGATTAAGTGTTCTAACCATAATTGCATGCTGTCGTTTAAATTAAGTATTTTGGGTTTCCAACGAACGAGACCAATGTTATATATTTCGTATAGAGAACCTCGCAAATAATAATTATGTATTTTAATATTAAAGTTTTTTTTGATAACAGGTAATGTTTTTATTACAGATATTTTTTTTGCTAAAGATGTAATTTTTTCTTTTTGTTTTTCTAAGAAAGAAAAACTAAAATTATCATAGGATAATAATCCAATATCAGTAAAATATTGAAAAATGTCAGATGTATCTTTATTTTCAATTAATTTCTTTGTTAAGTGTGATCTAATTTTATAAAGATCCAAAGCGTTAGGTTGAAAATTTTCTGTATTTTTGAATACTTTCAAATTGAGTTGAATGTTAAGTTGCTTATGAAAAAAGTAACGAATAGGATTATTCCAAAAAGATAAAAAATTTTTAAAGTTTATATCTTTTTTTATTATGTGTGGAATTGGTTTTACCAATTCGTGTTTTTTATTTTTTTTTGAATTAATTATTTTTAACCATGTTGCATCAAAACTTTGATAATTATTATTTTTTATAAAATTTTTTATATTAAAAGCTGTTTTTGTATGTAAATGACATAATGATGAAAAAACATCATTTGAATTTTGATTTGATTTTTTCCCTTCTTTTTTTATAATATAAACATTATTAGTAATGAAATTTATTAATTCTTCTAATAATATCGATGGATAATTTGTTGAAGAAAAAGAATTATTTTCAGCTATATAGCTGATATATAGGTATTTTTTTATAGAAAGAATTGTTTCTAAAAATAGATATCGATTTTGATTATATCTATTAGGATCACATATTCTTGGTTTTTTTTGTATTAAATTGAGTTCTTGTGATATTGTTTTTTTTGGAAAATGTTTGTGATTAAAACCGATAATATACATAAATTTAAAAGGTATCGTAGGTAGTGCAGAAAAATTAGAAAAAATAACAGGTCCAGAAAATAAATTTTTATAATTCTTATTATAATGAAAATTATTTAAGGATAGTTTGTTTCGTAATATTGAAATAGGAATTTTTTTTTATAATTTAATTTTGTTCCAGTATGGATGATTTTTATCCATTTTTCTTCAATTTTGTTAAATATATTTTCTGTATCATCACTTTTATAAAAAAAATCATTTATTAATTGACGACATAAAGGCAACCATGTTTTTAGCAATTTTGGTGTTGATAATTTTTTTTTCCATTTATGTAACATTTTAACTAAATTTATAATTTTGCATATTAATTTAACATTAGATTTGTTTTCTATGTTATATGGAAAAGTGTTTTTCCAAGCAACATGTTTATTATTTATTGAATAACCTAACATTATTTTTTTTATTCCATATTCCCATGTGTATTTTACGTTATTTGGTAATGATAAATTTTTAATATGTTCTTGATCTAAACCCCATCTGATTCCTGATTTACATACTAAAGTAAATAATATAGATAGATCTTTATTATCAATACAGAATTTTTTTGCTAATTCAGATATCTGTAATAAGTTAAATATTTCTTGATTATATAATCTATTTTGTTCTAAATGTAATAATTTATTAAAAACTGATATAATTTCATGATGTTTATTAGATAATTCGTTATAAATGATAAAAGGAATACGGTTTTTTGTAGACGTAGAATTGAATACGCTGTTAATGAAAGGTATATATAGATTTAATTGAAAAGATTTAACAATAATATCTTTTGGTAGAATTAAAGAATCTTTATTTAATATATATAATAAATTATCATGTAGTATTTCAATTTCTCTTTGTAGATTATAACAGATGTGTATTGAAACAGATTTATCTTTAGGATTAAATATGATTTTTTTTATTTTTTTATCTGTGATTTTTTTATTTTTTTTCTTTTTTGTTGATTTTAAAATATTTTTTTGAATTATATTTAATAAATTATTTTTATAAGTATTTGTATAACAATTGATATACTTATTTTTCATTAACAATAAAAAGCAAATATATTCATATCCATATTGTCCGCATGATAATAATATTGGGTTGACTTGATCTATAATACCTAATTGATAATATTGTTCATATAAATTGTAGTATTTTTCTTTAGAATAAAGAGATAAATTTAATTGTGTTTTATTATTTTCTTTTTTTGTAATAAATTTATGATTTATATAAGGTGTTGTCATTAATAAATATATTTGGTAATATTTGCTTAAAGAATATAATATAGATAGATAGGATATAGGTATATCAGAAATATTACAAATAAAAAATCTAAAAGGAATATATTTAAAGGTAGATTTTGAGATATTTATTTTTTTTAGTAACATAGGTAATAAATCTAAAATATTAAAATGCTTTTTATTATTTATATAATCAAGGGTTAATGTTCTCCATAATTTTTTTTGCCATTTTTGTTTTGATTTGAAGTTAATAAAATTATTATTTTTTTCCCAAGAGTCTAACCAATCTGGACGATAAATTAAATATTGATCAAATAATTCTGATACATGAGATGCAAATATAAATTTTTTTAATTGAGAATCTTTTTTATTAATTAAATTAGTAATTTTTTTTTCTTCTATTAATGTCATTATTTTCCATATAATGTTAGATTTATGTAATTTTTTAAGATGAATATTATCTGGAATGAATATTCTAAATAATTTCCATATGAAATCAGATATTGTAAAAAATTTAATATTCGCCGATATTTTTAATTTTTCTGCTATGCAAATTTTAATCCATTGGGCATTTTCGATATTATTTAATAAAAATATTTCGTTTTGTAGAGGATTGGATAACGGATTTTTTTTAATAATATTGCATGCTTGATGTATAAGAAGATCTAATCTGTTGGATTTATATATTAAGAACATAATTTTTTAATCTTATTAATTATAAAATTAAGAGATAATTACGAATATATTTTTAATCTTGATAAGTAATTCAAAATTAAATATGTATTAAATTTATTTAAATTTTTTTTTAAAAGGTTTTTTTGTTTTATAAACATGAACATTTATTTTAGGATAAGGTGCGTCAATATTATTAGAATCTAAAGCTTTTTTGAATTTAGCCATTAAATCCCAATAAACTATATTAAGATCATCTGTATTGCTCCAGCATCTTACTATAAAGTTAAGAGAAAATGGTCCTAATTCACTTAATCCAATAATTACACCTCGATCTTTTAAAACTCTATCATCGGTATTGATAACTTCATGTAGTATATTAATAACTAAGTCAATATTAGAGTTATAAGAGACACAAATAATAAATTCATTTCTTCTAGCAGGTTCTCTAGAATAGTTGATTATATTTCCGGATACAATTTTCCCATTTGGTACAATAGCTATTTTTCCATCAAGAGTACGTAATGTAGTATAAAATATATGTACATTTGTGACTGTTCCTGCAACAGTACCTAAATCTACATATTCTCCGGTGCGAAGAGGTCTAAGTGTTACTAATAAAACACCTGCTGCAAAATTGGATAGAGATCCTTGTAATGCTAATCCTATGGCCATACCAGCAGCACCCAGTATAGTAATTACCGATGTAGTTTGTACACCAATGCAACCTAAACTTGCAATGAGGGTAAATGTAATTATAACATATCTAGCTAAGGCTGCAAGAAAACCAGAAATAGTTGAATCGATGTTTCTAGTAAGTAAAACTTTATTTACTCCATTAGCGATGATCCTTGCAACAAATAATCCTACTATTAATATAACAATAGCGGAAGTAAGATTAATTATATATCCAAGTAGTAGTTTCTGATTTTGTATTAACCAATTTTCAGCATGATTAATATCATTCACTACATTTAAGTCTTCCATTTTTGTCCTTATTAGTTCGCTTTTTTTTAATATATTATCAGATTTAAAAATATAGATGATAAAGTAATATTTTATATGAGTATATTTTTTGTAAATAGGTATTCTTTTTTAGACAAAAAATAGTATATGAGATATTATGGTATTAATAATTATATCTCTATTTATTTTTTTATAATTTAGTGTATTTTTTAAAATATATTAAAAATTATATTTTATTTTTTTTGAAAAAACAAGAAAAAGTAAGTATATGAGTTTATGTGATTTATAATATATATTTGATTATTTATTTTAATTAATAGTATTATTAGTGAGTAACTTAATGCAGTTGAATTTTTATTTATTGATTAAAAAATCAGGGAGAATACAATTCTATTCTCCTCTAATTTTACTTTAATAAAAATGGAATTAAAAAAACAATTATAAAGTATAGCAAGCGTTTAATTTTTGAAAAACTTTTTTTAAATATTTAGACATTGATGTTTGAGATTCTCTGATCCACATACGTGGATCATAATATTTTTTGTTAGGTTCGTTATTTCCATTTGGATTGCCAAGTTGATTATGTAAATAACTTTTATTTTTTTTGTAAAATTCTAATATACCTTTCCATGATGCCCATTGTACATCTGTATCTATGTTCATTTTTACTACGCCATATTCAATAGATTTTTTAATATCCAATTCAGATGATCCAGAACCACCATGAAATACAAAGTTTAAATAATTATGTGGTAAGTTATGTTTTTTGCTAATATATTCTTGTGATTTTTTTAGAATGATAGGCTTTAGTTGAATGTTTCCGGTTTGATATACGCCATGTACGTTACCAAAGGCAGCTGCAATAGTAAAGTATGGACTAATAGAATGTAGTATTTCATAAGCGTAATTTACTTCTTCAGGACGAGTATATAAAGAAGAACTATGTAAGTGATTATTATCTATTCCATCTTCTTCTCCTCCAGTACAACCAAGTTCTATTTCTAAAAAAATGTTCATTTTTTTCATAATTTTTAAATATTTAGCACAAATATCTAAATTTATTTCTATTTTTTCTTTTGACAAATCTATCATATGTGATGAAAAAAGTGGTACTCCATTTTCTTTAAAATGATTTTCACTGGATATTAATAATCCGTTTATCCATGGTAGTATTTCTTTATGGCAATGATCAGTATGTATGATTACTGGTATTCCATAATATTTTGCCATTAAATGTACATGTTGAGCCCCGGAAATAGCTCCTATAATGGCTTGTTCTTCTGTTTTTTTTGTTTTTATACCCTTTCCAGATATAAAAGAGGATCCTCCGTGAGAGAATTGTATAATTACTGGTCCTTGAATTTCGGCTGCTGTTTCTAATACGGAATTAATAGAATCTGTACCTATGCAATTTACTGCAGGTATAGCAAATTTATTTAGTTTAGCAAATTGAAATAATTTTTGAATATCATGACCAAAAATAACTCCTGGTTTTAGGAAATTTAATACTTTTGACATAGTTGTTTTCCTATTAACAAATTATTTATTATTTATAAAAATAATTTTTATATTTTTTCTAGCGATCTTTTTTGTAATATTTTTACTGTTGGTAAAGTATTTCCTTCAAGAAATTGTAAAAAAGCACCTCCTCCAGTTGAAATATATGAAATATTCTTTTTTATATTAAACATATCTATTACAGATAATGTATCGCCGCCTCCTGCTATAGAAAATGCATGACTATTTGCAATAGTCATCGCTAGCATTTCAGTTCCTTTTCTAAAATTTGGGAATTCAAATACTCCTACTGGTCCATTCCAAAGAATAGTTTTAGCTTTTTTTAAAATATGAATCATATTTTTTATAGTTTGATCTCCGAAATCCATAATTTCTTCATTTTTTTTGATTTCATTGATTTTTTTTATTGTGACAGGACTATTTTTACTGAAGTGTGTTCCTACTCTTGAATCAACAGGAATAACGATATTATTGTTTTCTTTTAATATTTTAGCTTGATTTATAAATTTTGGTTCATGTAACGATTTTCCTACCGAGTAATCAGTAGCTATAAAAGTATTAGCTATTCCACCTCCTACAATAATAGTGTCTGCTATTTTTGTTAGTGAATTTAAAATATTAAATTTTGTAGAAACTTTTGCACCTCCTACAATAGCTATTAGAGGACGTTTAGGATTTTTTAAAGCTTGAGTTAATGTTTTTAATTCTGATTTTAACAAGGGACCTGCGCACGATATCGGTGCAAATTCTGCTATTCCATAAGTAGATGATTCAATTCGATGAGATGTTCCAAATGCATCCATAACAAAAATATCACATAAATTAGCATATTTTTTAGATAGAGAAACATCATTATTTTTTTCTCCTAAATTAAACCTTACATTTTCTAGAATTAATAATTCACCTGCATTAATGTTGACTCCATTTAGATAATCGTTAGTAAAATTGACTGTATTATATTTTATTTTTTTTTTGAGATATTTATAAATAGGAAACAAGGATAATTTTTTTTCGTATTTTTCGTATTTTGGTCTTCCTAAATGTGACATAATTATAACTTTTGCGTTTTTTTTTAATGCAAATTGAATTGTTGGTAACGCTGCAAGAATACGGGATTCAGATTCTATAATATTATTTTTAATAGGTACATTAAGATCTAATCTTATCAGGACACGTTTATTAGAAATATCTAAATCGGACAGATGTATCATATATTGGCTCTTTTTAATTATTTTATCGATTATTTTAAATATGTTATTATTAATATAATATTTTTCGTTATTTGAATTATAATTTCATTATTATTAAATTATAATTTAAATAATTATTAAAATATGAATTATATCATAATTTGATTATTATTATATTGAATATATACATGTTGTTGAGAATATAAGGATTGAAAGATATTAACATATTGAATTTTAATTTTATATTTTTATAAATATTTTATTTATTTTTTGTTATATAAAGATTATTATATTATTAATATGTAATGCAATTTTTTAAAAATAAATTTATTTATTTTATTTTAAATGAAACTAATTTATTGATATAAGATGATTTATAAATAATATATTTTTTTAAAATAAATTAAATTTATTTATATATAATATTTATATAAAAAATATTATATATAATATTTATATAAAATAATGTAGTTTATAATAAGTTATAAATATGTATTATACATAATATATTTATTAATTTTATTCATTAAGATTACTGTATTGCATTTATCTTTAATTTAATGTTGAAACCAAGATTGAATTCCATCTAGAAACATTTGGGTAGATAACATAATTAATACTAAACCCATTAATCTTTCTAAAGCGTTTACTCCTTTTTTACTAAATAAACGTAAAAACAATTCAGATAATAGTAATATTATTACTGTTGTACTCCATGCTATAATTAATGCTCCGGATAAATATAATATTTTATTAGGGTATTGGTGTGATAATAGCATTAGTGTTGCCAATAAAGAAGGTCCAGCGATAAGTGGTACTGCCAAAGGTACTAAAAAAGGTTCTTCATGAGAATTGATAACATTATTAACATTTTCTTCGGAAGGAAAAATCATTTTAATGGCAATTAAAAATAAAATAATACCACCAGATATAGATACTGTTTCAGTTCTTAAATTAAGGGCGGTTAATATTTTTTCACCTGCAAATAGAAACAGTAGCATAATTAATAAAGAAATAATCATTTCTCTAATTAAAACTATTTTACGTCGATTAGAATCAATATTTTTTAAAACTGACATAAAAATAGGTAAATTACCAAGAGGATCCATTATTAATATTAATAGTATAGTTGCAGAAATTATTTCAGTCATTTTTGGTGTTTTTCCTGTTTTTAGAATTAATATATTTATATGTTTTTTAATCTGTATTTTGACTTATATGTATATAGAATTTACTTTTTAACTTAAAAATATTATATAATTATTATATATATAATTTTTTATATAAATTATTTAATAATATATACTTTTTATGTCTTATATATATAAAGTAATATATTTTTATGATTATTAAAAATATATTACTTTATATATATAATGCATAGGATATATGTAATTAAATTTTTTAATACAATATTTAATTTATATCTTTATTTATTTAATATGAAATTATTAACAATAAATTAAGAATAAAATAATTAGTTGCTTTACTTTAAATAATACGTATTTTTTTATTTAATTATATGGTTAATATTTTATTCATAATAAACTTTAAATAAATAATGTTAGGTTAACATAAAGTATTATTTAAAAATAGAGGATAAAATAGTAAATATATAATATAGTTAGTTTATTTATTTTAAAATATGTTTTATAATCTAATTATTTATTGTAAGAATGATAAAATTTAAGATAAATAAAATTACTATTTTGATAAATTTATATTTATTTTTTTAAATAAGAGTCTATATAATATTTATTATATTATAAATAAAAACTAATCTAATATATTGTAAAAAAATGAAAAAAAAAGTCGGTTTTATAGGTTGGAGAGGGATGGTAGGATCAGTATTACTAAATAGAATGTGTGAAGAAAACGATTTTGAAAAGATTGTTCCTGTTTTTTTTTCTACATCTCAACAAGGTCAAATTGGTCCTAAAATACAAGGAGTTATTCAATCTAAATTAGAAAATGCTTATAACATTGAAGCATTGGAAGCATTAGACATTATTATTACTTGTCAAGGAGCAGAATATACCAATGCTATTTTTTATAAATTAAGGGAAATAGGTTGGAGTGGTTATTGGATAGATGCTGCTTCCACATTAAGAATGAAAAAAGATTCTGTCATAGTTTTAGATCCAGTAAATAAAAATATAATAGAGAAAAGTATACATAATGGTATAAAAAATTTTATAGGTGGTAATTGTACTGTTAGTTTGATGTTAATGTCTTTAGGTGGTTTATTTGTTTCTAACTTAATAGAATGGGTAACCGTTTCTACTTATCAAGCAGCTTCTGGTAGTGGTGCTCAAAACATGATGGAATTGTTACATCAAATGGGAGCTGTGCATACATCGGTATCTAAGGAATTAGAAAGTAAGTGTGTATCACCTTTATCCATTGAACAAAAAGTGACTAAGGTTACTCGGTCAGAGATATTACCAAAAGATTATTTTCAGGTACCTTTGGTTTGTAGCGTGCTTCCTTGGATAGATACACATGTAAAATACGGACAAACTAAAGAAGAATGGAAAGCACAAATAGAAACTAATAAAATATTGGGTTCTAAAGATAAAATTCTCATTGATGGTGTATGTGTAAGAGTAGGATCACTTCGTTGTCATAGTCAATCTTTTACTATAAAATTAAGAAAAGACATTTCAATATCGGAAATTGAAACAATTTTATCTAGTCATAATGAATGGGTACGTGTGATTCCTAATAATTGTAATGACACCTTACATAATCTGACACCTACTGCAGTTACGGGAAAGTTAATAACTCCTGTTGGAAGATTGCGTAAGTTAAGTTTAGGTAAAAAATATTTATCTGCTTTTACAGTTGGGGATCAATTATTGTGGGGAGCTGCTGAACCACTGCGTCGTATCTTAAGATTATTAGTCTGACACTTTTTCTATTATAATTAAGATAAAAAATTTTTTATTAATCAAAATTTAATATTTTTAATATGGTAAATATTTATGAGAGTTTACATATATAAATAGATGAACATTTAATTTTTAAATGATAAAATAAAAATAATAGATATTATAAATTAATTTTTTTAAATTATTATGGTTACATAAATTTATATCTAATTTTGAATTAGATAATATTTCAATCAATAAAAAAATTGATTGAAATCTGTTTTATTGTAAATTCATTATAAAAATTTTTATAATGTTAATAATTGTAATATTTTAAAGAAATCAGTTTTTTAATTTTTTATTACAATCGATAAAATTTCTATTATTCTTTTAATTTTTGAATGTATTACCTTTTTTTAATAAATATTGATAAGGAATTTTATTTATATCACTGTGTATTAATGTATGTCCCATAAAAATACAAAGTTGAGGAATTTCTCTTTTGGTAGAAGGATCATCTGTTATTACAAGTATTACTTCATGTTTTTTTATTTTTCTTAATTTTTCTCTTAGTTTCATAATAGGATCAGGACAACGTAAGTTAACTAAATTTAAAATATAATTTTCTTTAATGTACATAATTATCCTTATTGAAGAATTTTTTATTAATATTATTTTTTATAATATTAAAATTGTAAAGATAGTAATTTTAATTGTGTCCATAATGATTTATTATTGTATTCTGTTTTTATTTTTAATTCTAAATTAGTAATTATTTTTATTGCTTTATATAGATTGTCATCTGCAATATCAATACAAGCGTTAATGAATATTAAATGTCTTTTATTACAAATTTTATTTTTATTTAAAAATAGATAGTAATTTATATTTTTATTTTTTTTCATATAAATTAATGTTATTAAATCTTTTTGTAAATTTCTTATTAACACAATAGGATTGTATTTTTGTTCACTTAATCTGTGTATTATTTTTATAGACTTTTTTTTATCTTTTTCAAAAATAGAATTAATCCATTCTACAGGTGTAAATAATGATAAATTTTCTATTATTTTTTTTGATTTATTTAATGTAATCTTGTGAGATGAATAAATTAACATTAATATATTCAATATATTCGATAATGCGAATAAATTATCTTTGTAGTTTTTATACAGCATTTTTTTTACATCTTTAAGAATATTTAATTTCATTTTTTTTATTTTTTTTTCTATCCAATTGTTCCAATTTTCAGATGTAATTTTATTACAGCAAATAATTGTGGTTTTTATTTGAGATAAATTAAAAAAATTTTTTTTTTGATAATTAGTAGTATGTTTTTCTAAGTGTATTATTAGCAAAATATTTTTATTAAATATTTTAGATATTTTTATAAAATTTTTAAAAAAATTATTATCAAAATTATTTTTTTTGTATATAAGAATTATAATTTTTTTTTTAGAAAACATACATATATTTTGATACATTTTAATTACGTTTATCCAATCTATATCAAATTTAATGTATACTGTGTTTGTTTCAAGATACTGTTCTTCTTTCGCGAATTTTAATAAAAAAATTTTAGTTTCTTGAATAAAAAATTCTTCTTCTCCAACAAGTAAATAAGAATAATTTAGTTTTTTGAGGAAAGATTTTTCTAAATTATCTGCATTAATTATATGCATAATAGGTTATTTATCCTTTATTTTAATACGTTATTTATTTTTTATGAAATGAAAAATATACGAGTATCATTTAATATTTTCAGATATAACTAAATTTAATATTTTTCTAGGTATATAAATAATTTTATTAATTTTTTTATTTTTAATGAATTTGAGGATTAATGAATTTTGTTTTACTAGAGTAAATATTTGTTCTTTAGAACAATTTATATTAATTGATATTTTGCAACGTGTTTTACCATTAATTTGAATTGCGATGATATTTGATGTTTCTAATATTGCTTCTTTATCGGGAACAGGCCATAGAATTTCATCTGGTATATTACTATTTTTTTTTAATATTTGCCAAGTAAAAAAACTAAAATGTGGTGTAAATGGATATAACATTTTTATAATAATTGTTAAAGCTTCTTGCATTAATGCAGTATCTTGTTCGTTTTCTTTATTTTTTTTTATGAAATTGTTGACTAATTCCATAATTGCTGCAATAGCTGTATTAAACGTTTGACGTCGATTAATATCATCGGATACTTTTATAATAGTTTTATGTAATTTACAACGTATTTTTTTTTGTTTTTCTGTGAATAATTTTGGATTTAAATTAATATCAGTATTTTCTTGTTTTACATGGTGATAAATTAGTTTCCATAGCTTGTGTAAAAAACGATGGATTCCTTTTATTCCTGATTCTCTCCATTCAAGAGAAGCGTCGACAGGTGCTGCAAACATAATAAATAACCTAACAGTATCAGCTCCATATTTTTTAATTATTAATTCTGGTTCTATGCCATTATTTTTTGATTTTGACATTTTTATCATACCAGCATAAGTTATTTTTTTTCCATTTTTAGTATGTGCTTGTATAATTTTCCCATGTTTATCTCTTTTTACTTGTACTGATTTAGGAGAAACCCAATGACGTTGATTTTTTTCAGTTAAGAAATAAAAAGCATCTGCAAGTACCATTCCTTGACATAATAATTTTTTTATTGGTTCATCGTTATTTACTAATCCGAAATCTCGTAATAATTTATGGTAAAGTCGAATATATATTAAGTGCATAGTAGCATGTTCTATTCCTCCTACATATTGGTCTATAGGTAACCAATAATCAGCAGCTTTAGTGTTAACCATTGCGTTAAAATTTGGATCTGTGTATCTAACGTAATACCAAGATGATTCCATAAATGTATCGAAAGTATCTGTTTCTTGAAAAAACGATTGACCATTTATGTTAATTTGGTTTGATTCTTTTTCTTTTTTTAAAAAGTTTTGAATTTCTTGTACGGTATTTTTTTCAGGTAAAACAATAGGTAATTGATCATCAGGTATAGGTATAATTTCATTTTTTTTATTTGTTGCCATAGGAATTGGAGTACCCCAGTATCTTTGTCTAGATACTGTCCAATCTTTTAATTTATAATTGATTTTTTTTTGTGCAATTCTTTTTTTAATTAAATAATCAGTTATACTTAAGGTATTTTTTTTATTTTTTAAATTATTAGATGATTCAAGGTTCAATAATTCCTTTTTTTTTATTGTATTGTGGTTTATAATTTTAGAAAAAAAGTAATTCGATTCATTAGAAATAGGTTTTATTTTTAATTTATATTGTATGGCAAAAGACAAATCATTTTTATTATGAGAAGGTATGGAAATAGTTTCATTGACTATATTATCAATTAATAAGTAGTTATTTATCCAAATAGGTAATAGGGTCTTTGTTAATGGATGGATAACATATCTTTCTGTATTTTTTCCTAAATTTTGTATAGAATTGATGAGGGATTTTGAATTCATAATTTCATATGATTTTTTTATAAATTTTTTTATTTCTTGATTTTTTTTTGCTAATTTTTGTGTGAATTCATGAAAAGGAGATATAGAGATATATGTAGCTTCCATGATTAAATCTGGTTTAGTAGTGAATACTATCAATTTTTTTTTACTATTGACTATATTAAAGGTAATGTCTAATCCTTCAGAACGACCTATCCAATTTTTTTGCATTATTCTTACTTTTTTAGGCCAGTATTTTAATTTTTCAATGTTATTGAGTAGTTCTTCAGCATATTTTTTTGTTTTTATAAACCATTGTGGTATATTTCGTAAAGTTATTTTGGTATTGCAACGCCAACAACATCCGTTGATAACTTGTTCATTGGCTAATACTGTTTTATCTGCAGGACACCAATTTACAAATGATATTTTTTTATAAACAAGTTTTTTTTTATATAGTTTAGTAAAGAACCATTGTTCCCATCTATAAAAATTAGGTTCACAAGTATTTATTTCTCGACTCCAATCATAACTAAATCCTAATGATTGTAGTTGTTGTTTCATTTTTTTAATATTTTTGTAAGTCCATAATTTTGGGGATATATTATTTTTAATAGCAGTTTCTTCAGCTGGTAATCCAAAAGCATCCCAACCCATAGGATGTAAAACATTTTTACCTAACATTCTTTGGTAACGGGCAATGACATCACTGATAGTATAGTTTCTAACATGACCCATATGTAAATTACCAGAGGGATAAGGAAGCATAGCTAAACAGTAGTATTTTTCTTTTTCCTTATTTTCAGTAACTTTGAAAGTATTATTTTTATTCCAAATATTTTGTACGTATTTTTCTATTTCTTCAGGTTGATATGTTTTTTTCATGGTATTATTTAATACGATTAGAATACAAAATTCTATTTTAAAGCAGAATGTAAAAATAATCATTATTTATTATTACAATATATATATAAATTGTATTTATTTTATAAATAATTAGAATATATTTGATTAATTAATTTTTATATATCTTTACATTTTATAAAATTATTTATTTTATTTTTACTTATATTTTTTATAAAAAATGTACATATTAGATATGAAACTAGAAAAAATTATTTTTAAAATAAGTATTATATAAAATAAATTTATTATAAAATTTTTGACAGATATATACAAAATAATTATATCATTTTATTTTTTTATTTTATTTATTTCTACATTTTTTGGAAAATTAACATGGAGTTGTATAATGCGTCTGCTATTTGCTGTATGTATTTTAAATTTATAGCCTTTAATATCGATAATATCCCCTTTTCTTGGAAGATGTCCACATTCTTGCATAACTAATCCACCGACAGTATCTACGCCTTTATGTCTAAAATGGGTATTGAAAGTTTCATTAAATTCTTTAATATGGGTCAATGCTTTAATACTAAACGTATTTTGATTTAATTGAAGAATATTTATATTTACAGAGTTATCATATTCGTCTTCTATTTTTCCGACAATTAATTCTAAGATGTCTTCTATGGTTACTAGACCAGATACAGCTCCAAATTCATCTATTACTATTGCCATATGATATCTTTTCAAACGAAATTCTTTTAACATATGATTAACATATTTACTTTCAGGTACCACTATAGCTGGACGTAAAATATTCTTAATATAAAATTTTTCTTGTGATTTTTGCATAAAAGATAGTAAATCTTTAGCCATAAGTAAACCTTCGACATGATTAGTATCATTACTCATAACAGGAAATCGTGAATGAGCTGATTTAATAATTATATTTAAACATTTATTAATGTTATAATTGGGTTTTAATGTAATCATTTGTGAACGTGGAATCATAATTTCGCGTACACGTTGTTTAGTTATATCAATAACACCTTCTAACATATCGCGTGTTTCTTGATCTATTAGTTCATTTTCTTCTGAATCTCTTATTAAATTTAATAAATCTTCTTTATTTTTAGGTTCGTCATGGAAAATATGGTGTAATAAAACAGAAAAAAACCCTTTCCGATTTTCTTTATTTTGTGTATTTTCATCATTCATAGTATTTCAATATATATATTTAAAATATGTTTTATTATGTGATTTTAAATACAAGTAATTTTTGTCATTAATATGTTTATCAAAATAAATAAGGATTTTTATATCCTAATTCAAGCATTATATCAGTTTCTAACAATTCCATTTGTTTTTGTTTAATATCATTTTCGTGACTATATCCTAATAAATGTAAAGTTCCATGTATGATTATGTGTGCCCAATGAGATTTTAGTATTTTTTTTTGTATTTTTGCTTCTTCTTGTAAGATAGTATTGCAGATAATTAAATCTCCTAAAAAAATTATATTATTTTTTGCATATTCAGAATATGCAAATGATAATATATTTGTGGGTTTTTTTTTACCTCTATATTTTAAATTTATTTTTTTTATTTCTGTTTTATCCACTATTCTTATGGTAATTTCATATATTTTTTTTTGGCTTTTTAAAATTTTTTTTAACCATATTTCAAAGTCTTTTTTTTTTGGTCTATAAATTTTATTTGAACAGGCTATTTGTATATCCAGTATTATATTTTTCATTATTGTAAAAATATGATTAATATCATAAAATTTCTATGTTGATAAAGTGTGATATATATATTTGAGTAATATTTAAATTATCAGAATATATTTTTAAAATTTTTATATATCTTTTATATTTAGGTGTTATTTAATTATTTTTAAATTTAGATAACATGTCCTTTTAAAGTATTTCTATAATAATCAGTTATTTTTAAATTTATGAATTTTCCTATCATATTAGGTGATCCCGTAAAGTGTACAATTCTGTTGTTTTCTGTTCTTCCGCATAATTGCATAATATTTTTTTTAGAAATACCTTCTACTAATACTGATTGGATACTGTTTAATAATTTTTTATTCCAATATATGGTTTGTTGATTAATTAAATTTTGTAAGGTATATAATCGTTTTTTTTTCGTATCTTTTTTTACGGTATCTTTTAAATTAGCAGCTGGAGTACCTGGTCTTGGTGAGTATAAAAAACTATAACTCATATCAAATTTAATATCGTGAATTAATTTTAAGGTGTCTTGGAAATCTTTTTCAGTTTCTCCTGGAAATCCAATAATAAAATCAGAACTAATTTGAATATTTGGTCTTACGTACAATAGTTTATTAATAATTGTTTTATATTCTGAAACAGTATGAGATCTTTTCATTAATTTTAAAATTTTATCGGATCCACTTTGTACTGGTAAATGTAGAAAGCTTACTAGTTTAGGAGTATCGCGGTAAACATCAATTATATCATCTGTAAATTCAATAGGATTACTAGTAGTAAAACGGATTCGATCAATTCCATCTATTTCTGAAATTATGCGTAATAATTCTGCAAATGTACATATTTTCCCATTAAAAGTGCTTCCTTTATAAGCATTCACATTTTGTCCTAATAGATTTACTTCTCTTACTCCTTTTTTAGCTAAAACAGATATTTCAAATATAATATCGTCACAAGGTCTGCTGACTTCTTTACCTCGTGTATAAGGTACAATACAAAAAGAGCAATATTTATTACATCCTTCCATAATAGTGACAAAAGAAGATATATTGGGAGTACATGGTTCTGGGAGATAATCGAATTTTTCTATTTCAGGAAATGTGATATCTATGGTGTTTTTTTTTAATATACGGGAGGTATTTATCATTTTTGGTAAACGGTGTAGAGTTTGAGTACCAAATATAATGTCAACGTATTTTGCGCGTTTTTTTATTTCTTGTCCTTCTTGTGTAGCAACACATCCTCCAACAGCAATAATTGTATTAGGTTTGTTTTTTTTTAGGTTTTTCCATCTTCCTAATTGATGAAATACTTTTTCTTGTGCTTTTTCTCTTATAGAGCAAGTATTTAAAATTAAAATATCTGCTTTTTCTGGTATTTCTGTAACTTCATAATTTTCTTCTTTTTTTAGTATGCCTAAAATCATTGATGAATCATATTCATTCATTTGGCAACCCCAAGTTTTTATATATACTTTTTTTTTCATTTTTTTTAATTTTTTATAATTTTATTAATGGATATATTTTAAATACACTGTTATATAGAAAATATAGCATTTTTACTATTTATTATATTAATTTTTATCGTTAATAAAGTATATTTTTAATTTTTTTAAAAAAAAATTATTATAGTAAATCATACATACTTTATTTTTATGATATAAAATATGTTTTATTTTTTATAAATTACTATCTGTTTTTTTAATGCAGATATTTTTGCGTTTTTAAGGATAAAAAATTTAATATTTTATTGAAATTATAGATTATGGTTTTTAAATAATTAAAGTGGTTTTTTAGGACTCTCAATATTTTGTTAGGTTATCATTATTTAAAAATAATTATATAGGTGAATAACTACACCTGTCTACAAAAAATATTCTTCTTTAATTTATATTTTAAAGAAGAATATTTATTTTTATTTTATAAATAATAATATTAGATAGAAATTTCAGATGATATCGCAATATTTTTGGTAAATTTACTTATTTAAATTTTTTATTTTAGTTAATATTTATATGAGTTTTAGTTTTTTTATTTAAAAACATTTAATATTATGATTTTTATCATCCTATTCATTTTAAGTTAATATTTATTTTTATTAATATTTTTAATATTTTTTTATTTTTTTTAATTTAAATATTATTGTGTAATTTATTTTATGATATATATCATATATATTTAATATAACTTTTAATAATTATAGCTATACCAATTATGATCATTGGACATGATAAGATTTGACCCATAGTGATAATGCCAAATAATAAACCAATTTGTGGATCAGGTTGTCGAAAAAATTCAGCAATAATACGTAAAATACCATAACTAATAAGAAATATTGCAGAAATAGTTCCTTCTTTCGTTTTTATTTTTGAAAACCAATGTAAGATAATAAAAAGTATTACTCCTTCTAAAAAAAATTCGTATATTTGAGAAGGGTGTCTGGGAAGTAACCCAAATTTTTGTATTAAAATTTGTAGTTCTTTATTTGAATCACTAAGCATTAAATCTATTGCTTTGGATCCTGGAAATAACATTGATAAAGGCATGTTAGTAGAAATTCTACCCCATAATTCTCCATTAATAAAATTACCAATACGTCCAGCTCCTAATCCAAAAGGTACTAAGGGAGCAATAAAATCTGTAATTTGTAAAAAAGGTTTTTTTGTTTTTTTTGAAAAAAAAATATAGCTATTATAACTCCTATGAATCCTCCATGAAAAGACATTCCTCCTTCCCATATTTTAAATATATTATTTATGTTATTTAAGTAATATGATGGATTATAAAAAATAATGTATCCTAATTTCCCGCCTATTAAGAGAGCAAAAAAACAATTATAAATAAGATTTTCTATTTCTTCTTGGGTCCATTTATTGTTTTTTTTTATTTTTTTTTTACCTATATATAAAGCAAAAAATAAACCTAAAAGATACATAATTCCATACCAATGCAAAGAAATTTTTCCTATGGAAAAAACTATAGGATTTAAATTTGGAAATGGTATATAAATATGATTCATTTTGGACCTCTTTATTATTGATGTTTAATGATTTTTATTTAACAAATTATATTACACAACATTGAGTTTCTAATTTAAGCATATCTGATATAGTTTGACGTTTTCTAATTGTATAAAATTTTTTATTTTTAAATAATATTTCAGCAATTAATGGTCGACTATTATAATTTGAAGACATAGAAGCACCATAAGCTCCTGTATTATGAAAAATTAGATAATCTCCTATTTTTAAGATAGGCAATTTTCTAGTTTTAATATTTCCTTCTTCTGTTTGTGTAAAAATATCTCCTGATTCGCATAATGGACCTCCTACTATAGTATCGATTTTTTTTTCTGTTTTTATTAAAGTTCCAGTGTTAGAAAATGCAGATATACGATGATAACTACCATACATAGTGGGTCGTATCAAATCATTGAATCCAGCATCTATAAGAACAAAATTATTTCTGCCCATTGTTTTTATAGCTCTAACTTCTGTTAATAATATACCAGATTCGGCCACTAAAAAACGACCAGGTTCAATTTCTAATTCTATAGGATGTTTTAAATATTGGACGATTTTTTCACGTGCTTCATCCCAAATTTGAAAATAATTTTTTGTATTGATTTTCGTATCATTGGAGTGATATGGAATAGGTAATCCTCCACCTGCTGATATAGATAAAATATTTTGTTTTAATTTTAGGACTTCATTTACCATTGCATCACAAACTTTTTTTAAATGATCGTAATTAGAACCTGATCCTATATGCATGTGAAGACCAATTAATTTTAATTTATATTTTTTTATGATTTCTAAAGCGGAATGAGTGTTCCATATTCCGTGTTTACTATTTTCGCCGCCTGTATTAGTTTTTTTATTATGACCATGTCCAAATTTAGGATTGATTCTTAACCAAACATGGTGACCAGGAGAAATTTTACCAATTTGTTCTAACATATCTATTGATCCGGCATTAATAGTAATTTTTAAATCTACTATTTTTAATAATGTTTCTCTGTCAAATAAGTCTGCTGTAAAAACTATTTCATTATTTTTTGGTGTAAATCCTGCAGCGAGAGCTCTTTCTATTTCTCCTATGGAAACAGCATCTATTTTTACGTTAGATTTACGCATTATCTTTAAAATATGAATATTTGAACATGCTTTTTGTGCATATCTGATAGTGTCAAATTTTCTTAGTTCTTTTATTTTTTTTAGTATTATTCTTTCATCATAAATCCATATTGGGGTATGATTTTTTTTTATTAATGATATAATATTTTTTATATTTATAGATTTTTTATTTTTTTCAAAAAATATTGTCATATACATCCTTTTTTAATTTATTTTTATATTTTTTTATGCAATTAATTTTTATTTTTATGTTTAATAAAATATATTAGTAAAATCTATAGAGGACGAAGTGTAGGGAATAAGATAACATCTTTAATACTGTGTTGATTTGTAAAAATCATAATTAAACGATCTAATCCAATACCTAATCCTGCTGTTGGAGGTAAACCGTATTCAAGAGCCGTAATATAATTTTTGTCATATAAAATATGTTGTTCATTTTCGGATAATTTATTTAAAATTTGTTCATTAAATCTATTTTTTTGATCTTCTGCATCATTTAATTCAGAAAAACCATTTCCTATTTCATTTCCTCCGATAAATAATTCAAAACGATCGGCAATAGTATTATCAATACTATTTCTTTTTGCAAGAGGTGATATTTCTATTGGATAATCTGTAATAAATGTAGGTTCTATTAATTTTTTTTCTACTGTTTTTTCGAAAATTTGTGCAATATAATGTCCCAATTTCCAATTTTTATTAATTTTAATTTTTAGTTTTAATGTAATATTTTTTAGTATTGCTATGTTTTTTAGATCTAAAGGTGTTATATTTTTGTTAAATAAAAGAATAGCTTGTTTCATAGTTAATCTTTTAAATTTTTTAGAAAAATCAAATGTATATTTCCCATAGTATATTTTTGTACTATTATTTATTTTTTTAGATATATGTTTAAAAAGATTTTCTGTAAATTGCATCATATCTTTATAATCGGCGTAAGTAACATATGATTCCATCATAGTAAATTCAGGATTATGTTTTGTAGACAGTCCTTCGTTTCTAAAGTTTCGGTTAATTTCAAATATTTTATTAAAACCTCCAATAATTAATTGTTTTAAATATAATTCAGGTGCTATTCTTAGGTATAAATTTATTTTTAAAGCATTATGGTGTGTAATAAAAGGACGAGCTGTAGCTCCTCCAGGAATGCTGTGCATCATGGGTGTTTCTACTTCTAAAAAATTGTTATCTAACATAAAATTACGGATTATATTTAAAATATTAGAACGTTTTTTAAATATTTTTAGTGATTCTTCATTACTAATTAAATCTAAGTAGCGTTTTCTATATTTAATTTCTGGATCAGATAATCCATGGAATTTATTTGGAAGCGGACGTAATGTTTTAGTAAGTAATTTTAATGTATGTGAATAAATAGTGAGTTCTCCAGTTTTAGTTTTAAAAATATGACCGGTGACACCTATAATATCTCCTAAATTCCATTTTTTAAATTGGTCTGAGTAAAAATCAATAGGACATATATTTTTTGTAACGTAAATTTGTATTTTTCCATCAGAATCTTGTAGTGTAAAAAAAGAACTTTTTCCCATAATTCTTTTTTGTGTCATCCTGCCTGCAATACTAATTTCAATTTTTTTTGTTTTTAGATATTCATTTGTTTTTAAAAAATAAAGTTGATGAATTTGAATAATAGTTGTGTTAGGTTTAAAATTATTTGGAAAATTAAATCCTTCTTGACAAATTTCCATTAATTTTTTTTTTCTTATTTTTTCTTCTTGATTTAATGGTTTTTGAATTTTATTTTTTTGCACAGTTTTTTTTAACATATATTTTCCTAAAATCCTAATTTTAAATTAGTTATGATAAATTGATCTAATTTTCCGTTAAGTACAGATTGAACATCTCGAGTTTCTATACCAGTTCTTATATCTTTTATTCTAGAATCATCTAATATATAAGAACGTATTTGTTGTCCCCAACTGATATCTGATTTATTACCATTTAATTCTTTTTTTTCTATTTTCTTTTTTTGAATTTCTAATTGGTATAATTTTGCTTGCATTTGTTTTATAGCTTGTTCTTTATTTTTATGTTGTGAACGATCATTTTGACATTGAGTGATAATGCCGGTAGGTAAATGAGTTATTCTTACAGCAGATTCTGTTCTATTAACATGTTGACCGCCTGCTCCTGATGCTCGATAAACATCGATGCGTAGATCTAGAGTGTTTATATTAACGCAAATAGTATGGTCTAGATCAGGATATATAAAAGCAGAACAAAATGATGTATGTCTTCGATTATTTGCATTAAAAGGACTTTTCCGAACTAAACGATGAATTCCGTTTTCTGTACGTAACCATCCAAAAGCATACTCTCCGCTAACTTTTACAGTAGCTGATTTGATACCTGCTATGTCTCCTTCTGATTCTTCAATAATATTTGTTTTAAAACCTTTTTCATTACTCCATTTTAAATACATACGAAGTAATATTTTTGCCCAATCTTGGGCTTCTGTACCTCCAGATCCAGCTTGTAAATCAATATAACAATTTAAATGATCATGCTTTTTAGAAAACATACGATAAAATTCTAATACATTGATCTTTTTTTCTGTTATTTGTAATTTTTTTTTAATATCATATAAAACATTTTTGTTTGATTTCGTTATAGTAAGATGTAAAAAATGAATAATTTCTTTAATATTTTTTTTTATTTCTTTAATGGAATTAATGGTTTTTTTTAATCGAAAAGATTCTTGATTGATTTTTTTTATTCGTTGAGAATTGTTCCATATATCGGGATTTGTTAACTCACAATCTAGTTCTGTTACGCGTTCTTTTATTGTATTATATTTTAAAATTTTTTCTAATATTTTTGTTCTTTTATCAAGATCTTTTATTTTGTTTCTTATGAAATTAATTTCTAACATATTGTTATTGTCCTTTTTTATTTATTTTAAATAAAGTTTAGTTATATTTATAAAAATTATTACTTGTAATAAAAAATATTTTTATTATAAATCAATTCATTTCATTTCTAATTAATAAATATTTTTTAATAATTATTTTTTTAAATAAAAATAATTTTGTTTGTAATATGTATAAAATATTATAAAAAATAATATATATTATTTTTTATAAATATTCTAATAATGTAATAATAGGTTACTCAAAATTATTGAAGGTAATATCATAATGACAAAAATAAAATTTGAAAAATTAGTCTATCCTTCTAAAAGATTGTCATTTAATGTAATTGAATTAGAAGATTGGTCATTAATTGGAATATTTGGAGATGATAGTAAAGTATATTTACAAAGTCAGCTTACTATTAATATGAATTTATTAAAATTAAATAAACACATTATTTGCGCTCATTGTAATGTTAATGGTAAAGTATGGAGTGTTTTGCGTTTATTTCATTTTAATAATGGTTATGCATATATTATAAAAAATGATGTTGCTGAAATACAAATTAGTGAATTAAAAAAATATTCTATTTTTTCTAAAATCGTAATTAGTCGAGAAAATAATTTTTCATTATTTGGTATAGTCGGTTTTAAATCTCGAGAAATATTGACAGAATTGTTTATTAATCTTCCAGATAAAAATAATACGTTAATAATAGAAAAAAATATAACTATATTATATATTGATATGCCAGAAGAACGTTTTTTATTAATTATTCCTAAAGACCATAAAATAATTCATTTTTTAAAACGAAAAAATGATTTTTTAACCACAAGTAAACAATGGTTATCTTTAGATATTGAAGCTAACTTTCCTATTATTAGTAAAAAAATGATGAATAAATTTATTCCTTTGTCTATGAATTTAGACAAGTTGAATGGAATAGATTTTAAAAAAGGTTGCTATTGTGGTCAAGAGGTGATTGCTAAAATAAAATTTCGATCAATGAATAAATATTCTTTATATTGGTTAATTAGCGAATCTAATTTAAATATTCCCGAGATAGGTTCTTTGATTGAATTAAGCAAAAATGAATCTTGTTATGCAATAGGTAATGTATTAGAATCTATTGTTATGTATGACGGTTCTGTTTGGATACAAGCTATTTTACGTAACAACTTAGATATAAACAGTATATTGCGGGTATACGATGATAAAAATAGTTTGTTATATATAAATAATTAAATTTTTTTAAAAAATAAAATAGTTTTTATATTTTAAATGATTTAATTATTTATGATTTTTGATTTAAAATTCTTTAATGAATCAAATATATAGACTATATTTTTATACTAGAATAGAATATTATTTTGATTAAACATATTCATTATCGATGATATGAGTAAAAATTTGTAAATGTATTTTAAAATTATGAATAAAGGTATACTTTTTATAGTTTCTGCTCCTAGTGGTACAGGAAAATCGAGTTTGATTAAAGAAATTTTAAAAAAAGTTTCTTTTTATAAAATAAAAGTTTCAGTATCATATACCACTCGTATGATAAGACCAGGTGAAGAAAATGGGAAACATTATTTTTTTGTATCAAAGAAAGAATTTAAAAATATGATAGAAACAAAACAATTTTTAGAATATGCTAAAGTTTTTAATCATTATTATGGGACAGCACAAAAAAAAATTAATAATATTTTAATAAGAGGAATTGATGTTTTTTTAAATATTGATTGGCAAGGAGCTCAACAAATTCGTCAAAAGATACCAGAATCTAGGAGTATTTTTATATTTCCTCCATCTAATAACGAATTATTTCGTAGAATTAAAGCTCGTGGACAAGATAGTAATCTTGTTATATTAAAGCGAATGAAAGAAGCAGTAGAAGAAATGAGTCATTATTCAGAGTATGATTACTTAATTATTAATGATAATTTTAAAATAGCAGTGTCAGATTTAAAATCAATTATTTATGCAGAACATCTTTCTATCAAACAACAAAAATATAGAAATATAAATTTGATTCAAAAGTTATTAAATCATAATTAATTTATATTATATTTAATTTTATAATGAAATAATTTGTTATCGAACCTTGATTAGAATAAGCAATCTTATTAACTAAAAATAAAATAATAAAGTTATTTATTCTAATGAGGTTTGTTAAGATTCAATATGAATAGATTATTTATTAAAATTTTTATTTTAAAAGAGTTTAATGTCTATTAGATCTTGATACTCTTTTTCTTTCATTTTCTGTTAAATATTTTTTTCTTAATCTAATTGATTTTGGTGTAATTTCTACTAATTCATCATCGTTTATAAAACTTAAAGCGTTTTCTAGTGTAATTTTTATAGGTGGAATTAATACTATTGCTTCATCTGTACCAGATGCACGCATGTTGGTAAGTTTTTTTCCTGTTAAACAATTAACAGTAAGATCATTGGATCGATTATGAATACCTATAATTTGTCCTTCGTATACTTGAGCACCGTGACTTAAAAACAATTTACCTCTTTCTTGTAAGTTAAAAAGAGCAAATCCAACAGCCATACCTGTGTTATTAGAAATTAAAACACCGTTTCTTCTATGACCTGTATTATTAAATTGCATTTTCCCATAGTGACTAAAAGATGAATAAAATAATCCAGTTCCAGAAGTCATATTTATAAATTCTGTTCGAAATCCTATCAAAGATCTGCTTGTTAATATATAGTCTAATCGAACTCTACCTTTATTATCTGATATCATGTTTTTCATTTCTCCTTTTTTATTACCTATTATTGTCATTATTGCTCCTTGATGTTTTTCTTCTATATCTAATGTTACGTTTTCAAAAGGTTCTTGTATTTCACCGTGTATTTCACGAAAAATAACTTTTGGTCGAGAAACAGATAATTCAAAACCTTCTCTTCTCATATTTTCAATTAATATAGATAAATGTAATTCACCTCTACCAGATACACAAAATATATTTGCATCGGCAGTTTCTTCAATTAATAAAGCTACATTGTGTATTGCTTCTTTTTTTAATCTTTTAAAAATTTGTCTAGAAGTTAAAAACTTTCCTTCTTTTCCAGCAAAAGGAGAAGTGTTGACACAAAAAAACATTTTTACTGTAGGTTTATCTATGTTTAATATAGGAAGTGGTTGTAGATTTTTAGGATCACAAATAGTATCTGAGATATTTAATTGATTGATTCCAGTTAAAGCTACAATATCTCCGGCATGAGCGATAGGTACTTCTATGCGTTTTAATCCAAAATAATGTAAAACTTTTCCAATTTTAGCAAATTTTGTTGTTCCATCATTACCGATAATAGTCACTTGTTGGTTAGGAGAAATAGAACCTTGTTGAATTCTTCCTATTCCAATCACACCTAAATAATTATTATAATCTAGTTGAGATATTTGCATTTGCAGCGTGCCGGTTGGATTTACATATGGTGGTGAAACATATTTCACTATAGCTTGATATAAAGGACTCATATCTTTTTCCATTTTAGTATAATTTGTTCCAGCAATACCAAGTAATGCAGAAGTGTATATAATAGGAAAATCTAATTGTTCATCAGTTGCATTTAGGTTAACAAATAGATCAAATACTTGATCTACTACCCAATTAGGTCTAGAATTTTTTCTATCGATTTTATTGATTACCACAATAGGTTTTATACCGTAATTAAAAGCTTTTTTTGTTACGAATCTAGTTTGAGGCATAGGTCCATCAAGAGCATCGACGACTAATAATACAGAATCTACCATGGTCATAACTCGTTCTACTTCTCCTCCAAAATCAGCATGACCAGGTGTATCTACGATATTAATACGGTAATTATTCCATTGAATTGCTGTGTTTTTAGATAGAATGGTAATTCCTCTTTCTTTTTCTAGATCGTTGGAGTCCATAATTCTATCAGTTTTTTCTTCATGATCTTGGAAGGTACCTGATTGTTGTAGTAATTTATCTACTAATGTTGTTTTGCCGTGGTCAACATGAGCTATTATGGCTATGTTTCGTAAATTTTTGTTCATTTTACTACCTTAAAATATTAGGGATAATAAGATTAATTATTATTAAAATGTAAATTTTATTAAATGTAAATTATAAAATAAATTTAATATTTTTAGTTTATTTTAAATAATTTTCATAATGTATTATAATAAAATATGAAAATGAATTATACTAATTTTTACATATATATTTTTTACATATATAAATATAAAATTTATTTATGTATAAATAAATTTATATTTTACTCTTATTTATATATTTTTCATTAATTTATTATAAACGGAAAAAAAATGTTTAAAAATAATTATGAGAATACTTATTTCTTGACCAGTACTGCAATCGTAAAGAAACAAAGAAATTCTGATATATCTGAGGTTGCATTTGTTGGTTATTCTAATTCTGGGAAATCAAGTGCTATTAATGTTTTAACAAACAAAAGAAAATTAGCCAGAATTAGTAAAACTCCAGGAAGAACACGGTTAATTAATTTTTTTGCTGTTACTAAAAAAAAATATCTGGTAGATATGCCAGGATACGGTTATGCGAAGATAGCTAACTTATTAAAATTAGAATGGGAAAAAACTATAATTAAATATTTTGCAATGAGGACATCTTTAAAGGGATTAGTGTTATTTATGGATATTAGGAATCCTATAAAACCACTGGATAAAAATATAATTCACTCTGCTTTAAGATTTAAAATTCCAATGTTAATTTTATTGACAAAATCAGATAAAGTAATATTAGAAAAGCGAAGAGAACAATTAAAAATTGTTTCTGAAAAATTATCTAAGTTTCCATTAATATCTTGTGATATAAATTTATTTTCTGCTGTAAAAAAGATTGGTGTTTGTGAACTCCGTAAAAAATTAGATTATTGGTATCATAAATAATAATTAAACTTTTTAAATATGAATATATTTAACATTTTAATTAATTTATATTTTTATGTTTATTTATTATTTTATAATATATTTTTGATTAATATTAGTTACGTGATAGAGATATTCGTATTTATTGGATATGTTTAATGTTTTCGTTCCAGTTATTTCCTATTTTAATATTTATACATATAGGTACATCTAATTTTGTATTATATTCCATTATATGACGTATATCTTTACAAATATTCTTTATTTTTTCTTTTTTTATTTCAAAGACTAATTCATCATGTACTTGCATTATCATTTTTGCGTCTAAATGATATTTTTTTTTAAAACAATTATATATTTTTATCATGGCTAATTTTATTATGTCTGATACGGTACCTTGAATAGGAGCGTTGATGGCGGTCCTTTCTGCTGATTTACGGATTAAAAAATTTTTTGAATTAATATTAGGAATAAATATTTTTCTTCCATAAAATGTTAATACGTATCCTTTTTCCAATGCAAATTGATAAGTATTTTGCAAGTATTTACGGACGTCTTTATAACGTTGAAAATACGTTTTTATGTATTCTTTAGCTTGTAATATATTTATTTTTAATCTGTTAGATAGACTAAAAGGGCTTATACCGTAAATTAAACTAAAATTAATGATTTTTGCAAGTTGTCTTTGTTCATTTGTGATGTTAGCTATAGGAACATTAAATATTTCAGATGCTGTTATTTTATGTAAGTCATAGTTATTAAGAAATATTTTAATTAATTTTTTATCTTGTGATAAGTGTGCTAAAATTCTTAATTCAATTTGAGAATAATCGGCAGAAACTATGAAAAAATTTTGTTTAGCTATAAATGCTTTACGAATATTGTAACCTTCTTTGGTTTTAGATGGAATATTTTGTAAATTAGGATTTTTTGACGATAAACGACCTGTTAAAGTATTTGTTTGATAATAACATGTATGTATTTTACCTGTTTTTTTGTTTATTTTTTTAGGTAATTGATCAAGATAAGTTGATTTTAATTTGTATAAACTGCGGTAATTTTTTATTATATTAAGAAGAATATCTTTTTTTTGTATATTGGATTTAATATTATTTTTATTTTCTTTTATTTGTAGTAACATTTTTCTTGATTGTGTACTAGATAAGATATTAAAAGATAATCCTGTTAATTGATAAGCATCTTGTTGTAAATTTGATAGTTTAATATTAATTTCTTTTGATTGTTTTTTTAATTTTTTAATATTTATCAATACACCATTTCTTTCAATATTAGCTATTATTTCTATTAATGGTATTTCTATATTTTCTAATATTTTTTTTATTTTTTTTTCTTTTTCTAAATATACTAATATTTCTTCATATAATTTTAAATTTATGTGGGATTTTAGATCTATATATTTTTTTATATCAATATTGTTTTTATTAATTTCATTTTTTTCTATCCATGTTTTTTCTAAATCTTCTAATATTTCTTTATTTTTATATATATTTTTTAGCATGTGTGATGCGATCATGGTATCGAATTTGTTACCGGATAGTGTAATATTGTATTTTTTAAAAAAATGATAATTTTTTTTTATATTGTAACCTATTTTTAGTATGTTTTTGTTTTCAAATAAAATTTTTAATTGTACTAAAATATCGTATTGATCATGTATTTTTAATGAAAAAAAGTCATTATTAATTATAGGTATATAAAATATTTGATTAATGGTAATTGAAAAAGAGAATCCAGTAATGTAAGCGTGATTTATATTGAATAATTTTGTTTGAATTATAAAAGAAAAAAAATTAAATTTTTCTATTTTTTTTAACATTTTTTCAAATTTTTCTTTTTTTAAAATTAAAATATATTCTATATTTGGTATAACATGAGGACATAATTTTATTTTTTTGTTGTTAACCATGAATCATTTTCTACCTGTTTTTTCCATTTTTTAAAATTGTAGTGATTAAAAAAATGTAATAATTTTTGTTTTTTTAATTTTGATGTTTTTAAATTCTCTAAATCAACATCAAGTGGTATATCTAATTTAATTGTCGATAATTTTTTAGAAAGAAAAGCAATTTCTTTATTTTTTTTTATTTTTATAGATATATTTTTAGCTCCATGTATTGGTAATATTTTTATATTTTCTATTTCTTCATATATTTTTTCAAGACATCCAAAATGTTTGATTAGCATTAATGCTGTTTTTTCTCCTATTCCTGGTATACCAGGAATGTTATCGACAACATCTCCCATTAATGCTAATAGATCAATCATAAGTTTTGGTGTTATTCCATATTTTTTTTTAATTTCTTTAGGTCCAATTATAACGTCATATGTAGTATTAATAATATTGATTTTTTCAGTTACTAATTGCAACATATCTTTATCATTGCTGCTAATTAAAATAGTTAATCCAATTTTTTCAGCACGATACGATAATGTTCCTATGATATCATCTGCTTCTACTGAAGGAACAAGGATTAAAGGTATTCCAATTAATTTTATTATCTTATATAAAAATGGAATTTGTTTTTTTAAATCTTCAGGCATAGCAGGTCTATTTTTTTTATATTTTTTAAAAATAGCATGACGAAAGGTTTTATTAGGTGAGTCAAATACTACAATTATTTGATTATCTTGATATTTCAGTATTATTTTACGTAACATATTTATTACTCCATATATTGCTCCGGAAGGTTCTCCGTATTTATTTATCCAATATGGAAAAGTATAATAAGCACGATATAAATAAGATGTTCCATCTACAATTAGTATTTTTTTTTATTTTTAGAATTCATGATTTTTTTAATTTATTAAAAATTTTAATGTGTATTAAATGATGAATAAGTTATTTTTTATATATAAATAATATTTATTATAACATAATGAATATTATTTATCAAAACATATACTAATAAAATATATTATTTTAATAATAAGACAATTTATTTTATTTAATAAAAAAATTAATTTTTATGATAATAGTGATTATTAAAAATTTATATTTATTATTTATAAAAATTGGTTAGATTTAAATAAATTTGATTTATTAATAAAAAAATAGAGATTATGTATGAATAAAGAAAATAAAAAAAATGATCATACACCAATGATAAAACAGTATCTTAAATTAAAATCTAATTATCCAGATATGTTATTGTTTTATAGGATGGGTGATTTTTATGAATTATTTTATGAAGATGCTAAAAAAATATCTAATTTATTAAATATTACTTTAACGAAAAAGGGTTATTCAGCAGGAAAAGAAGTACCTATGTCTGGAATACCTTGTAATTCAGTAGATATTTATTTATTAAAATTAATGAAATTAAGAGAATCAGTTGCAATTTGTGAACAAATGGAGGAACCTAATTCAGGAAAAAAATTATTATTACGTAAAGTAGTTAGAATTGTTACTCCTGGAACAGTGACAGATGATTTTTTTTTGCAAGATCATCAAGATAATTTATTAGCGTCTGTTTTTTTTAAAAGGAATATTATTGGTTATGCTATTTTAAATATTTGTTCAGGTGAATTTGTTATTTCAGAATTTACATGTACAGAAGATTTATTATCTGAGTTACAACGAACTAATCCAAAAGAATTATTATATCCTGAAGGTTTTTTTTATTATGATTTAATAAAACATAATTATGGACTACGTAAACGTTCTTTATGGGAATTTAAACTAGATACTGCTTATCGTCAATTAAATTTACAATTTGGAACAAATAGTTTAAATGGTTTTGGTGTGGAAGGAGCAGATGTTGCTTTATGTGCTGCTGGTTGTTTATTTCAATATGTAAAAAATACACAGAATTCTTTATTACCTCATATAAAATCTATAAAAATGCATAATATAGAAGATAATATCATCTTAAATTCAACTACTCGTAAAAATTTAGAAATAATTAAAAATATTTCGGGAGGATATAAAAATACTTTATGTTGTATTTTAGATCGCACATCTACATCTATGGGAAGTAGAATGTTAAAGCGTTGGTTAAGTTCTCCTGTACGCGATATTAAAATTGTTAATGATAGACAAAATAGCATACAAGGTTTCCAAAAAGTTTTTCCTGTATTACAAAATGTTTTGTATCGTATAAGTGATTTAGAACGTATTTCTTCTCGTATTGCTTTGCGTACAGCGTCTCCTAAAGATTTAATTTCTATCAAGGAAACTTTTTTAAAATTACCTATAATAAAAAAAATACTAATAGATATTAAAGTAGAACATATTCAAAATTTATGTAATTCAATTGGAAATTTTTTAAATTTATCTAGTTTGTTAGAAAGAGCTATATCTAAATCTCCTGCTAAATCAATTCGAGAAGGTGGAGTAATAGCGGATGGTTATAATGTTGAATTGGATAAATTGAGATTAATTAATAATGATGCACAACAGTATCTTAAAAATTTTGAAATAAAAACGAGACGTATTTTAAAAATAGAATCATTAAAAATTAGACATAATAAAATTATCGGTTATTACATTCAAATTAGTAAGAGATATAGTCATTTAGTACCTAATTCTTATAAAAAATGTCAAACGTTAAAAAGTTGTGAACGGTATATTATAAAGGAGTTAAAAGATTATGAAAAAAATATTATTTTTGCTGCAAGTAAAAGTATAGAATTAGAAAAAAAATTATATGAAGAAATTTTTGATGTTTTATTTTCTCACTTGGATGAATTACAAATTAGCAGTCAAGCATTAGCAGAAATAGATGTATTGACTAATTTAGCAGAACGTTCTATTACTATGAATTATACACGTCCAAAAGTAGAAAAAAAATCAGTAATTTCTTTAACTGATAGTCGTCATCCTGTTATCGAATCAGTAATAAAGACTCCTTTCGTGCCTAATTCGGTATTTTTATCTGAATATAATAGAATGATGATTATAACAGGTAGTAATATGGGTGGGAAAAGTACTTATATGAGACAAATAGCATTAATTGTTATTATGACGTGGATAGGCAGTTATGTTCCTGCTAAAAAAGCAGTTATAGGTATGTTTGATAAAATTTTTATAAGAGTTGGATCAGCTGACAATTTATCCATGGGTCAATCCACTTTTATGATGGAAATGACTGAAATAGCAAGTATTTTACATAATGCTAGTTGTAATAGTTTAGTTTTAATTGATGAAATTGGTAGAGGAACTTCTACTTATGATGGTTTGTCTTTAGCATTAGCATGTGCTGAATATTTCATTACATCTATTAAATCTATTACTTTATTTTCTACTCATTATTTTGAATTAACTGATTTAGAAAAAAAATTTAAGGAAATTAAAAATGTTCATTGTGGTGTTATCGAATATGAAGGTGGTGTTTCTTTTACACATGTTATTAAAGATGGAGCAACAAGAAATAGTTATGGATTAGCAGTGGCTTCTTTGGCTGGTTTACCAAAAGTTGTTACCGATTTAGCAAGTATAAAATTAAAAGAATTATTAGATTTATCCAATAATTATGATGATAATCATTTTATAAATAAAATAAAAAAAAAATTTTTTAAAGATTCATCAAAAAATTCTATTTTACATTTTATAGATGTGGTAGATCCTGATACAATTTCTCCACGTCAGGCTTTAGCAATCATATATTATTTAAAAAGTATTGTATAGCGTGAAATAATTATTATAAATTTATTACATATATGTAATAAATATTTTTATAAAAATATTTATATAGTATTTAAAAAATATTTAATTTATTTAAGATTATATATTTTTAATATAATATTATATATGAATTTTGAATTGTATCTTTAAAATTGTGGTGGTAGTATTTTTATACTAATTAATTATTATTTTATATAAATAAAAGAATAATTAATTATATTTTTAATATATTAATTTATTTTGTATTGTTGATAACAATTTATTTTTTATAATATTTGTAAATAAATTATGTTTATGGTTTATTTTTGGTTTTAATTATATAAAAATAATAATATATAGGTAATAATACAATGGAAGATATTGAAAAAGATTATTTATTGCCTTTAAATGAAAAAAAAATAGCTATTTTAGAAACAGTAAGTAGTAATTTTTCTACTACAGAGCAAATCTGGTTATCTGGTTATTTCTGGGGTTTATCAAAAAGAAAAAAAAATAAATCATCAATTGAAGATATTGTTTCAAATGAGTTTATAGTTACCATATTATCTGCTTCGCAAACAGGGAATGCACGTGAGTTATCTAAGTTATTGTATGAAAAATGTAATTTAATGAATATTCAAGCTAATTTAGTTAATGCTTTTGATTATCAATTTAAAAAAATTAATAAAGAAAAAATATTTATTATTATTACTTCAACTCAAGGAGAAGGTGAACCTCCAGAGGAAGCCTTAGATTTTTATAATTTTTTAATGTCAAAAAAAGCCCCTAAATTAAATAATTTTTATTATAGTGTGTTTGGACTTGGTGACAGGTCTTATAATTTGTTTTGTCAATCTGGAAAAGATTTTGATAAAAGGTTATATGAATTAGGTGGTATTCAGTTATTAAATCGAGTTGATGCTGATATTGAATATATTGAAATAGCTAAAAAGTGGTGTGATGATTTACTTAAAAAAATAAATTTATTATTTCAAAGTGTAAATAACACAATTGATAGGAACATTTTAGGGAAAAAAGAATCTGTATCTTCTGTTATGAATTATACAAAAGAAAAACCTTTTTTTGCTAAATTATCTATTAATAAAAAAATTACAGGGCGTTATTCTATAAGAGATATTCGTCACATTGAGATAGATATTACTAATTCTGGAATTGTTTATAAACCTGGAGATGTATTGGGTATTTGGTATGAAAATGATCCATGTTTGATAAAAGAATTTTTGGAATTATTAAATATTAAAGAAGATACTGTAATAAAATTTAATGAAGAAGATAAATTAATTTTTAATTTATTAAAATATCATTTTGAACTTACTGTTAATAATATTCATATTGTGTCGTCTTATGCTAAATTATCTAATAGTAAAATGTTAAAAAATATGGTTTTAGATAAAGAACAATTAAAATTATATGCCGATAAAGTATCTATTATTAATATGATTAGAGAATATCCTATTAAAGAAAATAGTTTGCGTATTTTAAAAATTTTGAGACCAATGACTCCCCGTTTATATTCAATATCTTCATCTTTATCAGAGGTTGAAAATGAGATACATATTACTGTAAGGGTATTAAAATCTTTTCATAAAGGGAAAATATATTTAGGAGGAGCTTCTGGATATTTAGCTCATCGTGTACAAGAAGAAGATACATTGAAGATTTTTATTGTTGAAAATAATCATTTTCGTTTACCTGCAGATAATAATATTCCTATTATTATGATTTGTGCAGGAACTGGAATTGCTCCTTTTCGTGCTTTTATGCAAGAAAGAGATTTCCAAAATGCAAAAGGTAAAAATTGGTTATTTTTTGGTAATCCATCTTTTACTGAAGATTTTTTATATCAAATAGAATGGCAAAGATATTTCAAAAAAGGATTATTAACAAATATAGATTTAGCTTGGTCCAGAGATCAAAAAAATAAGATTTACGTACAAGATAAAATTAGAGAAAAAGGCGATAAAATATGGAGTTGGATCAAAGAAGGAGCTTATATTTATATATGTGGTGATGCTTCTAATATGGCTAAAGGTGTCGAATCTACTTTTCTTGATATATTTATTCAATATGACAATATGAATTTAGTTCAAGCTAAAAAATTTTTAAATCATCTTCGTATAGAAAAACGCTACCAGAGGGATCTTTATTGATGAAAGAAAACAAAAATAAAAAATTTTATATTAAAGGAAAATTAACTGATTTTGAACGTATAAAAAAACAAAGTAATTATTTAAGAGGTACCATTAATGAAGATCTGAAAGATGGTATTACTAATGGATTTAATGGGGATAATTTTTCTTTAATTCGTTTTCATGGAATGTATCAACAAGATGATAGAGATATTCGTTTAGAACGTAGTGAACAAAAATTAGAACCTCGTTATGCTATGATGTTGCGTTGTAGATTACCAGGTGGAGTAATCACGGCCAAACAATGGTTAAAAATTGACAAATTTGCAACCAAAAAAACTTTATATGGAACAATTCGTTTAACTAATCGTCAAACATTTCAATTTCATGGAATTCTTAAAAAGAATTTAAAATCTGTACATAAAATGTTACATAGTATTGGATTAGATTCAATTGGAACAGCCAATGATGTAAACAGAAATGTCATTTGCACTTCTAATCCTGTTGAATCAAAATTACATTATGAAGTGTATGAATGGGCGAAAAAGATATCTGAACATTTATTACCAAAAACCAAAGCTTATGCAGAAATTTGGTTAGATAAAAAAAAGTTATCTACTACTGATAAGGAGCCTATTCTTAGTTCTAGTTATTTACCAAGAAAATTTAAAACTTGTATAGTCATTCCTCCGTATAATGATGTTGATTTGCATGCTAATGATATGAGTTTTATAGCTATTTCGGAAAAAAAAAGATTAATAGGATTTAATGTATTAATAGGAGGTGGTTTATCTATTGAACATGGAAATAAAACTACATGGCCATCTTGTGCTACTGAATTAGGTTTTATTCCTGTTGATAAAATTTTATCTGTATCTGAAGCAATAGTTACTACGCAACGTGATTGGGGTGATCGGACTAATAGGAAAAATGCTAAAACAAGATATACTTTATATCGTGTAGGATATGAGGTTTTTAAAAAAGAAGTAGAAAAAAGAGCGAATGTGACTTTTAAAAAAAATTATCCTTATTATTTTACTGAAAGAGGTGATCGTTTTGGTTGGATAGAAGGTATAGATCAAAAATGGCATTTAACTGTTTTTATTCCAAATGGAAGAATTATTGATAATGAAGATCAGAATATTAAATTAGCTTTATCTAAAGTAGCTGAGATACATAAAGGTGATTTTCGTTTGACTGCTAACCAAAATATAATTATATCTGGAGTTAAAGAACAAGATAAAAAAGAAATTGAAAATATTTTTTTTATGAATGGGATGTTAAGTTCAATAACTGAATTAAATAAAAATGCTATGGCTTGTGTATCTTTTCCTACTTGTCCTTTAGCTATGGCAGAAGCGGAACGTAAATTACCTTTTTTTATTATGCAAATAGAAAAAATTTTATTGAAATATAATATGCAACAGGAAAAACTAATATTTAGAGTTACAGGATGTCCAAATGGTTGTGGCAGATCTTTATTAGCTGAAATTGGATTGATAGGAAAATCTCCAGGAAGATATAATTTATATATAGGTGGAAACTATATTGGTACTCGTATTGCTAAAATATATGCTGAAAATTGTACAGAAAAAGAAATATTAGATCATTTAAAATTTTTGATAAAAATTTGGTCAAAAAAAAGATATCATGGTGAACATTTTGGTGATTTTGTTGTTCGATTTGGTATCGTAAAAGCTGTAATTGATGCAAAAAATGATTTTTGGATAAAATAAAAGAGGTTATTGTGTCTGTTTTAAATTTACTTGAAATTAATGAATTAAAAAAAGAAGAACAATATCATTTTTTTTCTCATGTTAATGTATTTTTACAAGATCTTTCTGCAGAAAAACGTATTATTTGGGCAATAGAAAATTTATCGTCAGAATTTGTTTTATCATCTAGTTTTGGGATCCAATCAGTGGTATGTCTACATCTTATAATACAACAAAAACCTGATATTCCTGTTATTCTAATTGATACAGGTTATTTATTTCCTGAAACTTATATTTTTATTGATCAATTGAAAGATAAATTTAAATTAAATTTACATGTTTTTCGTTCGAAAATAACGCCAGCTTGGCAAGAAGCAAGATATGGAAAATTATGGGAGAAAGGTCTTAAAGGAATAGAATTCTATAATAAAATTAACAAGATAGAACCGATGAATGCTGCTTTGCAAAAATTATCGGCAAAAACATGGTTTTCTGGATTGCGGCGCAGCCAATCTAAAAGCAGATATAATTTATCTTTTATTAGTATACAAAAAAGAATATTTAAGTTTTTGCCTATTTTAGATTGGGATAATAATAAAATTTTTGATTATATTAAAAAAAATAATTTAGAATATCATCCTTTATTTCATCAAGGTTATTTATCGGTAGGAGATGTGCATACAACTAGTAAGTATAAGTATGGAATGAGAGAGGAAGATACACGTTTTTTTGGTTTGAAACGCGAATGTGGTTTACATATAGAATAATTTTTTGAATATAATTTTTATTTATTTTAAATTGAATGTTTTATATAAAAAATATTTAATTTACTTTTATTAAAATAATTTTTATATAAAAATGTGTTTTTATAATTTTTTATACTTTTAAAGTAGAGTTGACGTGAATTATTTACCTATTTTTGCTAATTTAAAATCGAGACGTGTATTAGTAGTTGGTGGTGGAGAAATTGCACTTCGTAAAGTTATATTGTTATTGCGTGCAGGTGCTATAATCACCGTTATAGCTCATAAAATTTGTTTGAAATTATTATATTTATTTAAAAAAAATATAATAAAATGGTTAAAAACTGAATTTAAAGAAGAGCATTTAGAACAAGTATTTTTAGTGATTGCAGCAACAAATAACAAAATTTTAAATAAAAATGTTTTTATAGCATCAAATAAAAGATGTATATTGGTTAATACTGTAGATGATCCTTCTAAATGTTCTTTTATATTTCCTTCTATTATTGATCGTTCACCTATAGTGATAGGTATTTCTTCAGGTGGATCTGCACCGGTATTATCACGTTTAATTCGTGAACGTATAGAATCTTTGTTACCTATGAAATTGGGTATGGTAGCAAATATAGCTCAAAAATGGAGAGAACAAGTTAAAAATTTTTTTTTGTTTTCATCTGAAAGGCGTTTTTTTTGGGAACGTTTATTTAATGGAGCATTCGTTGGACAGATTTTAAGTGGTAATATTAAAAATGCTATAAGTATTTTAAATAAAGAAATAAGGTTTCCTAATGTATCTACAGGAGAAATTATTTTGGTAGGAGCTGGACCAGGAGATAGCGGTTTATTAACTTTAAGGGGTTTGCAAGTGATACAGCAAGCTGATTACGTTTTGTATGATGCTTTAGTTAGCAAGGAGATATTAGGATTAGTTCGTCGTGATGCTAATTGTATTAATGTCGGAAAATGTTCAGGGGGCAAGGGAATGTTGCAAAGAGATATTAATAATTTATTAATATCTTTAGCAAAAAAAGGGAAAAAAGTTGTTCGTTTAAAAGGTGGTGATCCTTTTATATTTGGACGTGGAGGAGAAGAATTAAAGAATCTTAAAAGGTACGATATTTCTTTTCAAGTGGTTCCTGGTGTAACTGCTGCTATTGGTGCTGCGGCATATGCAGGTATACCATTGACTCATCGAACTTGTTCTCAAGGTGTTATATTTATTACAGGTGATAATGCTGATAACAATTTAAATAAAATTAATTGGTGTCATTTAGCTATATCTGCTATTACTGTAGTTATATATATGTTTAAAGTAAATGTAAATAAAATTTATAAGAAATTAATTTTTTATGGTTTTTTAAAAAAAACTCCAGTGGCTTTAATTGGACAAGCAACGACATTAAACCAGAAAATTTTAATTGGGACTGTAGAGAATATTCCATATTTGGCATTACGTATTAACAATCCATCTATATTAATTATTGGTAAAGTAGTCAATTTACATAAAAAATTGAAATGGTTTAAATCGATTAATTTATTAGATAAAATTAAATATAAAAATGTTATTGAGAAGTGATATGAAGAAAAAAAAGTTTACTTATTTAGATCAACTTGAATCAGAAAGTATTTATATTATTCGTGAAGCAGCTGCAGAATTTCAAAATCTAGTTATGTTATATTCTATAGGAAAAGATTCTTCAGTTATGTTACATCTTGCTAGAAAAGCGTTTTATCCGGGGACAATACCTTTTCCTTTATTGCATGTAGATACAGGTTGGAAATTTTCTGAAATGTATAAATTTCGTGATCAAGTGGTTAAAGATTTAGGTATTGAATTAATTATCCATTGTAATAAAAAAGGAATATCTTCTGGTATAAGTCCGTTTACACATGGTTCTACTAAATATACTGATATTATGAAGACAGAAGGATTAAAACAAGCTATTAGTAAATATGGTTTTGATGCTGCTTTTGGTGGAGCCAGAAGAGACGAAGAAAAATCACGTGCTAAAGAACGTGTATATTCTTTTCGAAATTTATCAAATCAATGGGATCCCAAAAAACAGAGACCTGAATTATGGAATCTCTATAATAGTCAGATTAATAAAGGAGAAAATATCAGGATATTTCCTTTGTCTAATTGGACAGAATTAGATATTTGGTTATATATATATATAGAAAAAATAAATATTGTTCCATTGTATTTCGCCGATCATCGACCTATTTTAGAAAGAGATGGCATGTTAATAATGGTAGATGATGACCGTATGACTGTTAAAGAAAATGAAAAAATTATACAAAAAATGGTCAGATTTCGGACTTTAGGATGTTGGCCTCTTACTGGAGCTCATTTATCGGATGCTAAAACTATTCCTGATATCATATCAGAAATGTTAATAACAAATAAAAGTGAACGAACGGGAAGATTGATTGATAGTGATAAAAATTGTTCTATGGAATTAAAAAAAAGACAAGGTTATTTTTAAATATGAATAAAAAAAATAATATTTTTGTTGGTAACAATCTTCATTATAAATTGAATTTTAAAGATTGGATAAGTTTAGATAAGAAAAAAAGTTTATTACGATTTTTAACTTGTGGAAGTGTTGATGATGGTAAAAGTACTTTAATTGGTCGTTTATTATATGATACCAAACATATTTATGAAGATCATTTACTTTCTTTACATGGTGATAGTAAAAGACATGGAACTCAAGGTAATAAATTAGATTATGCGTTGTTGGTTGATGGCCTACAAGCAGAAAAAGAACAAGGCATTACTATTGATGTTGCATATCGTTATTTTTCTACAAATAAAAGAAAGTTTATTATTGCGGATACACCAGGGCATGAACAGTATACTAGAAACATGGTTACAGGAGCTTCTAATTGTGATCTTGCTATTTTGCTTATAGATGTTCGTAAAGGATTATTAGAGCAAACATGTAGACATGCTTTTATCGCTGTGCTTCTTGGTATAAATTATTTGGTTATAGCTATTAATAAAATGGATTTAGTTGATTATAAAAAAGATTTTTTTGATAAAATAAAAAAAGATTTTATTTGTTTTTCTAATAAATTAAACAAGGAATTAAAAATTTTTTTTGTTCCGATAGTTGCTACTATTGGAGAGAATATTGTTTCTTCAAAAAATCTTATGGAATGGTATCAAGGATCAACTTTATTGCATATTTTAGAAACAGTAAAAGTTAATAATATTCTTAAAAAATCAAATGTTAGATTTCCGATTCAGTATGTTAATCGTCCTAATTTAGATTTCCGTGGTTATTCAGGAACGTTGGTTTCTGGAAATTTAAGAGTATTTGATAAAGTTAAAGTATTACCATCTGGTATGGTATCAACAATAGAAAAAATTGTTACTTTTAATGGTAATCAAGATCAAGTAGAAGAAAGGCAAGCTATTACTGTAGTATTAAAAGATAATTTAGACATTAGTCGTGGTGATATGTTAGTAGATTTAAATTCGAATTTAATAGGTTTACAAAGAGCGATTATTTATATTGTATGGATGTCGGAAACTGATTTGTTTTTAAATAAATTATATAACGTTAAATTAGGAAATCAAAATACACGTGTTTATATTAAAAATATATTATATGAGATTAATGTTAATACACTAAAAAAAAATAAAAAAAATAATTTATGTTTGAATAGTGTCGCTGTGGTGGAAATTAAATTCGAAAAACCTATATTATTTGATTTATATTGTGAAAATAAAATAACTGGTAGTATGATTTTTATTGATCCAATTAGTAATATTACTATAGCTGCTGGTATGATACAAAAAAAATTGGATCAAAAAGATAAAAAACAAGATGTAAATATGAATAATTTTGAGTTAGAGTTACGTCTTTTAATATCTAGATATTTCCCTCATTGGGGAGTAAAAAAAGTATTTAATAATTAGGATTTAATGTTAATGAAAATTGGACATAAAGAAAATGTTATTTGGTATCAATATGAAATTAATCGAAAGAAACGTGAAAAATTACATAATCATAAATCTGGTGTTCTCTGGTTTACAGGTTTATCTGGATCAGGAAAGTCGACTATTGCTGGTAAATTAGAAAAAGTTTTATATAAAAAAAATATTAGTACTTATTTACTAGATGGAGATAATATTAGACATGGTTTGTGTAGAGATTTAAACTTTACTGAAAATGATAGAAGAGAAAATATTCGTAGAATAGGAGAATTAGTTAAGTTAATGGTAGATGCTGGTTTATTGGTAATAACAGCATTTATTTCTCCATACCGAGAAGATAGAGAAAATATTCGTAATATTATAGATTGTAAAAATTTTTTTGAAATATTTGTTGATACTCCTATTCATATTTGTGAAAAACGTGATCCAAAAGGTTTGTATAAGAAATCTAGATTAAATTTATTAGATAATTTTACTGGTGTTACCTCTCGTTATGAAATTCCTTATGAACCAGATATTTATTTAAATGGAGAAGATTCTTTTTTTAAAAACATAAATAATATATTATATGTACTTAAGAAAAACAAAATATTTTGATATTAATATAAAATTAATAAGATTTTTATATTAAGTCAAGTAATAAATTTATAAAAATGAAATGCTTTTTTAGAATACTTACTATCTTTATTTTTATATTAAAATAATATAAATAATTTTTTTTGATAAAACAGATATTTTTTATAGCTGATTGATTCTTTTATATTTTTTAATTTTTCCACTGAAAAATCAGTAATTTATGTGAATTCTATGTAAAATTTTTACTTTAAATAATATTTTTTACATTATAAAAATTTCATATTAGCATTAAAATTTATATTTTATTTACAATTATTATTTTTTAAGATCATTCAACAAAAAAGATATATAATATTTTATTTATATAAAATTATATTTATTAATAGAAATAAAAAATAGTTAATGAGAAATAAGAATATGATTATTTTTTATTTATATTTCGTATATTGGTATATATTTTTAATGTTGATTAATTGTTTAAGTAAATTTTTATTTATATAAAAAATATATATAAATATTTTTATTTTTAATAAATACTATATATTTATTTTTTAAAATTTTTAAATTAATGTTTTTTAAAATATTAGTTTAAAAATTTTTAAAGTTGATAGATAAGATAAGTAAGAATAAAAAACGAATTATATATTTAATAAATTTAAAATTTAGTTTTATAAATATAAAAATTTTTCTGATTATCTTAATAATATTTAATATTTTTTATTTAAAATAAAACGTATTGCAAATAATTTATTAAGTTCTTGTTGATATTCTATCAATTTTATAATTGATATATAAATTTATAATAATTTTATATGTGTTATTTTTTCTAAATACTTTTAAGTATATACATAAATAATATTTTTCATGTAAATTATGTCATATATAAAAAATAACAGACTTTATTAAATGTCATAATTAAGTCTGTTATTTTTTAATATTTTATTTTTAAATCAATTTATAATTTTTTATTTCTTTTATACCATTAAATGGTGCAAATTCATTTCCCAATGTTTCTTCTATCCTAATTAGTTGATTGTATTTTGCTGTTCTTTCGGAACGACTGACAGAACCTGTTTTAATTTGTCCAGATGCTGTACCTACTGCTAAATCCGCAATAGAAGCATCTTCAGTTTCTCCTGATCTATGTGAAATAATTACGGTATAATTTGCTTTTTTTGCCATTTTTATTGCGGCAAGAGTTTCTGTAAGGGACCCAATTTGATTTAATTTTATTAAAATAGAATTGGCTATACCTTTTTTTATACCTTGATATAAAATATCAGTATTAGTTACAAATAAATCATCACCTACTATTTGTATTTTATTACCTAGTTTTTTTGTTTGATGAAAAAAACCTTCCCAATCTGATTCATCTTGTCCGTCTTCAATTGAAGAAATTGGATATTTTTTGGATAAATTATATAAATAGTTAGTAAATTCGTGGGAATTAAAAAGTTTTTTTTCATTTTTTAATCTATATTTTTTGGTATAAGAATTATAAAATTCCGATGCTGCACAATCGATAGCTAAAGTAATATCTTTGCCTAATATATATCCAGATTTTTCAACAGCTTCTTTAATTATTTTTAATGCTGATTCATTGGAAGATAATTCTGGAGCATATCCTCCTTCATCTCCAACAGCTGTATTCATACCTTTTTCTTTTAATATTTTCGCTAATATATGGAATATTTCAGATGATATACGAATAGCTTCCTTTATATTTTTAGCTCTAATTGGTTGTATCATAAATTCTTGGATGTCTAAATTATTATTAGCATGTTTTCCTCCATTAATTATGTTAACCATAGGAAGAGGCATAGAAAATATTCCAGATGTTCCGTTAATATCTGCAATATGTTGGTATAAAGGCATACCTTTAGCTGCTGCAGCTGCTTTGGCTGTTGCCAAAGATACTGCTAAAATAGAATTAGCTCCTAAATTAGATTTATTTTTAGTACCATCTAAATTAATCATAATACTATCTATGTTTTCTTGATCTCTAGCATCTTTTTTATAAATTGCAGAAGATATAGGACCATTTATTAGTGCAGTAGCTTTAGTTACTCCTTTTCCTAAAAATCTTGATTTATCATTATCGCGTAGTTCTAATGCTTCTCTGGATCCGGTAGAAGCTCCAGAAGGTGATGCTGCCATACCAACAAATCCACCTTCTAAATGTACTTCAGCTTCGATAGTTGGATTACCTCGGGAATCAATTATTTCTCGAGATATAATTTTCATTATTTTAGACATGTTTTATCCTTTTATTTTTTTAAGACTAATTAATTTTAGGTATTTTTTTGTTTTTTTTGTTTTTTTTTGCTGCTTTTATAAAACCTATAAATAAAGGATGACCATATCTAGGTGTTGAAGTAAATTCTGGATGAAATTGACAAGCAATAAACCAAGGATGATTAGATAATTCTATTATTTCTATTAATTGATTATTTTCTGATCTTCCAGTAATTATTAATCCAGATTTTATTATTTTTTTTAATAAGATATTATCTACTTCGTATCTGTGTCGGTGTCTTTCTGTAATTTTATTTTTTTTATATAATTTTCTAGCTAAGCTATTATATTTTAAATTGCATATTTGATCACCTAGTCTCATGGTTCCACCTAGGTTTTCATTTTTATTTTTTGTTTCTTTTTTTTTATTTTTATCAATACATTTTTTTATTAAATTTATAATGGGATATTTACATTTTGGCTCAAATTCTGTAGAATTTGCGTCTTTAATTCCTATTACGTGACGAGCAAATTCTATTATTGCTATTTGCATACCTAAACAAATTCCAAAATAAGGTATTTTTTTTTCGCGAGCATAACGTACAGATAATAATTTTCCTTTTATTCCTCTTTTTCCAAATCCACCAGGAATTAATATTCCATCGAGTGAATTTAATAAAATTACACCTTTTTTTTCAATATGTTGAGAGTTAATTAATTTAATTTTTACAGAAATACGTAATTTTAATCCTCCGTGTTTCAAAGCTTCCATGACGGATTTATACGCATCTGGTAATTCAACATATTTTCCTATCATACCGATGGTAACAGTTTCGAGAGAATTTTCTTCATCATGTATTACTTTTTCCCATTCTAATAAATTAGCTTCAGGTGCTTGGATGTTAAATTGTTCGCAAATGTAATTATCTACTTTTTGCAATTTAAGTAATTTAGGAATTTTATAAATAGAATTTACATCTTGTAATGCTATTACCGCTTTTTCTGGAACATTACAAAACAAAGCAATTTTTTCTTTTTCATTTTTCGAAATAGGAAATTCTGAACGACAAATAAGAATATCAGGTTGTATACCAATAGATAATAATTCTTTTACAGAATGTTGAGTGGGTTTGGTTTTTATTTCTCGTGATGCAGCGATATATGGAATTAGTGTTAAATGTATATATATAATTTTTTTTCTGCCTATATCGACAGCCATTTGACGAATAGCTTCTAAAAATGGGAGTGATTCAATATCACCTACTGTTCCTCCTATTTCCACAAGAACAATATTATATCCTTTTGCACCCATGATAATTCTTTTTTTAATTTCATTAGTAATATGAGGTATTACTTGAATAGTAGTTCCTAAATAATCTCCTTTTCTTTCTTTTCTTAATACTTCAGCATAAATACTACCTGTAGTGAAATTATTATATCGTGTCATTTTATTGTGAATAAAACGCTCATAATGACCTAAATCTAAATCAGTTTCTGCTCCGTCTGCGGTAACAAATACTTCTCCATGTTGCATTGGATTCATAGTACCTGGATCTAAATTTATGTATGGATCTAATTTCATAATTGTTACATTAAGATTACGAGCTTCTAGAACAGCTCCTAAAGAAGCAGCTGTGATACCTTTACCTAAAGACGAAACAACTCCACCAGTTACAAAGATATAATTTGTAGTCATAATTAACCACAGAGTGTAATTTTGATAGAAAAAATACTGAAAATTATAATATGATGTTTTTATAAACTGTTTATTTTATAAGAGATATTCTATATTTATTTTTATAAAAAATTTTATTAATACTTTTTATATTAAGTATTTATGATATATATGTGTTTAAAATAAATATAATTTGAAATTATATCGGTATAATATTTAATAAATATTACGAATTATAAACAAATTTTATTGAGTGTAACAGTTTTAAGTTTGATAGGGAATAATGATTTTTATATATATTTTAAAATTATTAAATTTTATTAACTTTAAAGTATTAGTTTGATTAATATGATTAATCATCAAACTAATACTTATAAATATAGATATTTTTGTTAATCTTGTATTTTTTTATTCTTTAGAGGTATTATTCGATTAAAGATTAAATTACTATTATTTTTATTTTTTTCAATACAAAAATAACCTTCTCTTTCAAATTGATAAACTTGATCATTGTTTTTGTTTTTTATATTTGATTCGACAAATCCTTTTTTAATTAGAAATGATTTTGGATTTATGTAATTTAAAAAATTTTTTTCTTTTTCTGGGTTTTTTATAGTAAATAATCTATTGTATAAATGAAAGGTTGCTGATAATGCATGTTTAGTAGATAACCAATGGATGACACCTTTTATTTTTCTATTTTTCGGATTTTTTCCTAAAGTATTAAAATCGCAGGTACATATAATATTGATAATATTATTTTCGATATCTTTTTTAACTTTTATAGCTTTAATCACATAACCGTAACGTAATCTTATTTCTTGACCTAGTACTAATCCACGGTAATCTTTTTTATTGGTTTCATGAAAATCAAAATAATCGATATATAATTCGTTGGTAAATGGTAAAGAACGAAAACCCATATAATTATCAGTAGGATGATTAGGAACTGTAAAAATTTCTTGATAATTATTAGGTACATTAGATAAAAGTATTTTAATTGGATTTAGTACAGCTATTTTGCGAGGAGCTGTTTTGTTAAGTTCATTTCGTATACATGATTCTAGAGAAGATGTTTCTATTAAATTGTCTTGTTTAGTAATACCTATTTTTTGACAGAATGTACGTATTGAAGATGGTGTATATCCACGACGACGTAACCCTGAAATAGTTGGCATTCTTGGATCATCCCATCCATGTACTATTTTTTTCTTGACAAGGATATTTAGTTTTCTTTTAGATAGAATAGTATATTCTAAATTTAATCTGGAGTACTCGTATTGACTAGGACGATGTGTAATAGTTATATTATCGAGTATCCAGTCGTATAATCTTCGATTATCTTGAAATTCCAAAGTACAGATAGAATGTGTTATACCTTCCAAAGAATCAGATATACAATGTGAAAAATCGTATGTTGGATATATACACCATTGATCTTTAGTTTGATGATGGTTAGAAAATATTATGCGATATAAAACGGGATCTCTCATTATCATAAAGGGAGAACTCATGTCTATTTTTGCACGTAAACATGCTGTACCTGTTGCAAAATGACCATTTTTCATTCTTTCAAATAGTAATATATTTTCCGTTATACTTTGATTTCGATATGGACTATTAATTCCTGGTTCTTTTAAAGTTCCTCTATATTGACGTATTTCTTCTTTATTTAATTGATCGACATAAGCCAGTCCTTTTTTAATTAATTCTATAGCATATTTGTTTAATATATTAAAGTATTTTGATGAATATAAAATTTCGCCATTCCATTGAAAACCTAGCCATCGAATGTCTTTTTTTATGGAATTAATGTATTCTATATTTTCTTTTGTAGGATTAGTATCATCAAATCGTAAATTACATTTACCTTTATAATATTCAGCTAGTCCAAAATTTAAACATATTGATTTTGCATGACCAATATGAAGATAGCCATTTGGTTCAGGTGGAAATCGTGTTTGTAAATAGAAATACTTTTTTTTCTTTAAATCTTTTTCGATAATTTTTTTTATAAAATTAGAATTAGAACAAGTATATTCTTTCATTTTTACCTTGATATGTATCTAAATGTATTAGATTGTATATTTTACAATTAGTTATCAATTATTGTTAATATTAAATAATAATGATGAAAATATTTTTTATAAATTATATGATTTTATGTTTATTTATTGATGTCAATTAATCGTCAATTTTAAATTATATATATATACATATATAATATATTTTTATGTCAAATTATACATTATGAAGAGGTATTTTTTTGTTTATTTAAATATTTTTATATAAACTTATTGACGATAAGTAATTTATTTTGCATAATTTAATTGTTGAATAAAAAAAGCTACGTAGCTCAGTTGGTTAGAGCACAGCACTCATAACGCTGGGGTCATGGGTTCAAATCCCGTCGTAGCTAATATTTATTAAGATATTTGCGGGAGTGGCGAAATTGGTAGACGCACCAGATTTAGGTTCTGGCACCGAAAGGTTTGCGAGTTCAAATCTCGCCTTCCGTATAATTTATAATTAAAGATAATGTGATTTTTAAATTATTTTTTGGGGTATAGCCAAGAGGTAAGGCACCGGTTTTTGATACCGGCATCCCTGGTTCGAATCCAGGTACCCCAGGTTTATTAAAATATTAAAAAGAAAGTGTTATTAAAGGAAAATATTAAATTTATGTGATTTTTTTTTAAAATTTTATAAAAATAAATTAAATATTGTACATATATCAATTTATTTTTTGATTTTGGCGTATTTTAATATTAAAAACTTTAAATAAAGCACGGATTGTATTATGATTGAATTAAATAAAATAAAAAAAACTGTGGCATGGTCAGCATTAAAGTATATTTATCCTGGCACCGTGGTTGGAGTAGGTACTGGTTCTACAGTTTCTTATTTTATTGAAGCATTATCAACCATAAAACATTTAATTGATGGAGCAGTATCTAGTTCTTTGTATTCAACTAAAATTTTAAGACAGTTTGGAATTCCTATTTATGATTTAAATGCAATAAATTTTTTAAAAACATATGTAGATGGTGCTGATGAGATTAATCCTGATATGTACATGATTAAGGGAGGAGGTGCGGCATTAACCCAAGAAAAAATAATTTCCTCTGTAGCTGATACATTTATTTGCATAATTGATGAATCTAAAAAAGTTAAAACTTTGGGTTCTTTCCCGCTTCCTGTAGAAGTTGTTCCTATGGCTTATTCTTATGTATCTAATGAATTAATAAAGTTAGGGGGTATTCCTAAATATAGGGAAAATGTTGTTACAGATCATGGTAATATAATTATTGATATTCATAATTTAAAGATAAATGATCCTATTGCTATGGAAAGTAAAATTAATTCTTTACCTGGTGTTGTTACTGTAGGGTTATTTACATTAAGAACCGCGGACATTGTATTAGTGGGTACAAAATTTGGTGTAGATGTGATAAAAAATAAGTAGTTTTGTGTGTAATTTATTTTTAAATGTATGCTAAAAAAGCAATTTATTTAATTGTATTTGTTAAAAATAATTCTATTTTTTTAGTTGATACTGAGAATCAATATAGCGTTATTTTATATATTACAGAATGATTTATATCTAGATTTTTTACTATTATAAATTTTTATTTGAAATTTAATAAAACATTAATTTTTACTAATTATTAAAAATAAAATTAATATTAAACAGTTAAAAAATAAATTAAATTATATTTAGATATTAAATATTTTATAATAATTAATTTATTTAAATGAATATTACTTATTATTATTAATAATTTTTTATGTATTTTGCATTAAATAAAAATGGTATGTTGTATAGTATGTTAATTCGTCAAAATATACGATTATATATTAGAAACATTCGTAATAGGTTGATGTCTTACGAAAAGAAAAAAGCATCACTAAAGATAGCTCAACATATTTTTCAGTATGAAATGATGAATAGAGTAAAAAATGTAGCTTTATTTTTATCGTTTGATGGAGAAATAGGTACTGAATCATTAATAATAAAATTATGGGAAAAAAATATAAACGTTTATTTACCAGTATTAGATAAATTTAATGTAAAAAATTTATTATTTGTTAAATATAACGAAAATACATCATTAAAATTGAATAAATTAAATTTTTTTGAGCCAATAAATGTTATTGATGGTAAAATATTACTCGATAAATTAGATATTATTTTTGTTCCATTAGTGGCATTTAATAAAAAAGGGTATCGTTTAGGTATGGGAGGAGGATTTTATGATTTTATTTTAAAAGATTGGCAAAAAAATAATTTTCTTCCAATAGGTTTGGCTTATAATTTTCAATTAGTATCTAATTTTCCTATTTTTCCTTGGGATGTTCCTCTTCCCGTAATTATTACTCCTACAACATTATGGAAATAAACATGTAAAAAACTTAATTAATTATAAAATATTTAATATATGTAATATAAAAATATAAATTTATTTATGTAATTTAAAATAAATAAAATAATTTTTTGATTGATTTAATCAATATTTACTAGTTGACATTTAAATTCTTTATATATATTTTTTTTGAAATTAGTTGATTAATAATATATGGTATAAATTATATATTTATAAGAATATACGGATATGGTGTTAAAAATAATTTTTGATAATTTATTGTTAATTAATGATTCAAATTTAATTTTATTATTTTTTTCAAAAATTTTTTTATAAAAATATATTAATTATTACTGAATGTTTTTATGATTTTATTGAAAAATATATTTAAAATATTTTTTTATTAAAATTATGTGAGGATAAGGATATTAATTAGAAATAGAATTCAAGATATATATAACCATATTAATACTTAATGTATTATATATGTGTATATTTTTTACATTATTGAAATATATATTTTCATGTCATTAAATGAGAATGTTTTTGGTAATATAAAAAAATCATTTAAAGAAAAGATTTATTTATATTTTTAGGAAGGGGCAAAGATATTATGTTAAGTTATATTAATTTATGTTAATAGTATGTTTTTTTATTCATGCTAAATATGTTTATATTACTTAATTTTTTATATTTTTTTATCTATTAGTGAAATAAAAATTTAGAAAATTTTTATTTAAAATATTGTAATTTTTTATAGTACTAATGAAGTATTTTAATTCTTAATTATTTAAATAAATTTAGGTTAATAGTATTAACATGAATTATATTTTTTTAAGTATTCATTAAAACTTAAATTGTCTTGTTTTTCAATTGTTTTTTGTTTTTGATGAGAAAAAGTAGATTCTTTACATAAAATTTTGTTATTTAGAATGTTCATTTTTTCTTTAATAAATTTTTTTTTGTATTTTTTTGCTAAATTTAAACCTGTTCTTTTTATTCCATTTTTTAATATTTCTGATAGTATTTTACTGGAATATGTTAATTCTGGATGTTTAAAATTCATTTCAAATTCTTTACAAATTTTTCTATAAGATTCATTTTTAGAATTTTGATCTAAATATTCCGCTATTTTATATAAATTTTTAAATATTTTTGAGCTTATGTTAATTAGTGTTTCTTTTTCATATTTATTGTTAATATTTATTTTTTGATTTGGTTTTCTTCCTTCTAGGGCAATTATTTTCCAATTTTTGTTATAGAATTCTAATTCTGAATAGTTCATTTTGGGCGCGTCTGCTAATACACACCAAATGAGAAATAAATCTAGAAATAATATTTGTTTTTTATCGATTCCTATAGGTGAAAATGGATTTAAATCAAGTGATCTTATTTCAAGATATTTTATACCTCTTTTTTCTAAAGCATCGGATAAAAATTCATCATTTTTTATTTTTTGTTTAGGTCTAATGTGTGTATAAAATTCGTTTTCCATTTGTAATAGGTTAGTATTTATTTGTTTTAAGTTTCCTAAATTATCTTTTAATCCTATTTTTTTAAATTTTTCTGAAATAGTGTTGGTAGCCTTCCTTAAAGAATTGGTATATTTTTGTAAACAATTAAAATTTATTTTTAATTTTTTTTTAGAATCATTTTGGTATCCTATTGAACTAAGTCTTAAAGAGGTGGACCATGGTAAATACAATAACCCATTTTTGCTCTTTTTAAATTTAATATCAGAGTTTTTATTTTTTATAAAAGAAGGATATACTGCGGGAGAAGCACCAAATAAATAAGGAATTATCCAGCCAAATTTATGATAATTTCGTATTAATTTTAAATATTCAGCAGAAATAATATCTTTTCCATTTTTTACATTTTTTATATTTTTCCATTTCTTCCAGAAATTAATAGGTAATGAAAAATTATAATGAACACCCGAAATTATGTTCATATAATCTCCATAGCGATTTTTTAAACCTTTTCTATAAAGTGTTTTTATTTTTCCTAGATTAGATTCTCCATATTTAGCTATTTTTACGGAACTGTTAGGGTGTATAAAGTAGGGTAAGCTAAAAGGCCATAGTAATTCTTTTTTTATTTTTTGATAAGTAAATTTATGAAGATCCTTTAAAAAAGATAATGAATAATTTAACTCATTGCTTTTGGGTGTTACGAATTCCAATAATATTTCCGCAAAATCAGTAGTAATCCATTTATGAGTAAGAGCAGATCCCATAGAATAAGGGTGGTCTGTTTTTGGCATAAATCCATTTTCGTTGATTCGTAAAGTTTCTCGTTCGATTCCTCTAGAAATATTTTTGAATATATTAGGATTATATTTTAACCAATCAAGAGCATTAGAAATATCAGGTATCAATTTTATCTCCTTGTGTTAAATATATTTAAAATTATATTTTTGCTAAAAATAAAAATATTTTAATTAATTAAGAATTAAATAGAAAGGTTATATTTTATTAAATTTTGATAGAAAATGTAATTATTTTAATTATTATTTTTGCATCCGGAAGGATTTGAACCTTCGACCTCTCGGTTCGTAGCCGAGTGCTCTATCCAACTGAGCTACGGATGCAAATATTTTTTTTGGTGAGAGAGGGATTCGAACCCTCGATGCAGTATTTACATACTCCCTTAGCAGGGGAGCGCCTTCAACCACTCGGCCATCTCACCTTGCTTTATTTTTTATAAATTTAAGTTAATTTTAGTTATTAAAAAACAAAATTAATTAATAATAAAAAAATTTTTATTTTTTAATTATAACAAATAAATATTTTTTAGCAAAAACATTTATTTGTAAAATTATAAATCTAAAATATTTTTCCATTTTATATAAATAAAAAATACGTTTAATGATTGAAAATCATGGTGTATCTTGCTGAGAGACAGCAAGATACACTATTAATTGTATTAATATTCTGGTTTTTTATTTTTTTCTGCCTGAATACGTTGATAAATTTCTTCACGATGTACTGAAACTTCTTTAGGTGCATTTACTCCAATTCGAACTTGATTCCCTTTAACTCCTAGTACTGTTACAGTGACTTCATCGCCGATAATGAGTGTTTCTCCAACTCGACGAGTTAGAATAAGCATTCTTTGCTCCTTGAACGATTGAGAGAATCTATCTTATTTGATTCCTGTTTTATATTATATAATACGGGGTTAAATACATATCGTAAAGCTATGTTAATACAAAATATCAATAGCATATATTTATAATATTATATTATTGAGTAAATCCATGATTTAATTTCTGTTAATGCTTCTGGTAATTTATGAATATAAGTACTTCCTCCTTCAGCAATATCTGGTTTACCTCCTCCTTTTCCATTTATTTTTTTTAATATTATTTTAATAAGATCATTAGCTTGTATTAATTCATGCAAATTATTAGTGACACCTACAATTAAAGTTACTTTATTATTGATAAGATTTGCTAAAATTATTATTGCTTTTTTAAATTTATTTTTTAATATATCCATTATATTACGAAGTGTTTTGGGATCTTGATCTTGTAATGTATTTATCAATAATATTATATTTTTTATTTTAATTTTGTTTTTGTTTAGTTTTGCTATTATATTAGTAATATTTTTTTCTTTTAATTTAGATATATCTTTTTCTAAATTTTTTTGTTTTATAATAATTTTTTCTAAAGTTTTTTTTAAATTATTGGGATTAGTTTTTAAATTTGAACAAATTTCAAGAACTTTTTTTTCTTGAGAGTGTATTAAATGTAATGCATTTTTACCGGTTTTTGCTTCTATACGGTATGTATTAGATGCTATTTTACGTACAGACGTAATTTTAAAAAAACCAATATCACCAGTTCTTTCAGTATGAGTGCCTTTACATAGTTCATTAGAATAATGGTCAATAGAAACAACTCTTACGTGTTTTTCGTATTTTTTGTGCGATAAGAAAATTATATTTTTTTCTTTTATATTTTTAAAATTTATTATTTTTGTTGTTATAAGAATATTTTTGGAAATATTTTTATTAATTAATTTTTCTATTTCTTGAATTTTTTTTAATGGAATAGGCATATTATGAAAAAAATCAAATCTAATCCAATCAGCAGTTACTAAAGAACCATTTTGATAAACATGATCACCTAACGTTTTATGTAAAGCTGAATTAAGTAAATGTGTGGCTGAATGATTTTTCTGAATATCGAAACGGTATTGTTCATCAATTTCAGAAAAAACTTTTTGTTCGATGTGTAAAATACCTTTTTCGACTATTCCAAAGTGAAGAATCATGTTCCCATTTTTTTCCGTATTTTTTACTTTAAATTTCCCTTCATTGTTGTAAATAATTCCAATATCTCCTATTTGTCCTCCTGATTCTGGATAAAAAGGTGTTTTATTTAGTAAAAGAATTCCTTGTTCTCCTGATGATATAAATTGTTCTGATGTTTTATTTTTAATAATATTTTTTATAATAGATTCTGTTTTATATGTGTTATATCCTATAAATATAGATATATTTTCTGTATTATGCATCATAATATAATTTTGATTAAATATTTTTTTTTCTCTAGATCTATTTTTTTGTTTTTCCATATGTTTTTCAAAACTTAAACGATCTACGTTAATATTATGTTCACGACAAATTTCTTTTGTTAAATCGAAAGGAAAACCAAAAGTATCATATAAATAAAATGTTATTTCGCTATCAAGTGTATGGTTAATTGTTTTTTTAATTTTCGAATGAAGAAGTTTTAAACCATGATTAAGAGTAGAACGAAATTGGATTTCTTCTTTTTTTAATATATTTTCAATGTATTCTTTTTTATTTAAAAGATAAGAATTATTAATATTCATTGATTTATTGACACTGGATACTAATTTATAGAGAAATATATTTTTTACTCCTAATAAGTATCCATGTCTTATAGCTCGTCGAATAATACGACGTAATACATAACCTCTATTTTCATTAGAAGGTAAAATATTTTCTACTATCATAAAATATGAAGCACGAATATGATCTGCAATAACATATAAGGATTTATTTTTTAAATCAGTAGTGTTACTTATTTTAGCTATATCATTTATTAATATTTGGAATATATCAATTTCATAATTAGAAGAAACATTGTGCATAATAGCAGAAATACGTTCTAATCCCATTCCAGTATCGACTGATGGATTAGGTAATTTTACAAGTGAACCGTCATTAATACGATTAAATTGCATAAAAACAATATTCCATATTTCAATAAAATCATTTATTTTTTTTCTAAAATTTTTAATTTGTTTGTTGCATTTATTATTTTTAAGATTATAAAATATCTCAGTGCAAGGACCACATGGACCTGTATCTCCCATTTGCCAAAAATTGTCTGAAATATCAGAATTTTCTGTTTTGTTACCAATTAGTACAATGCGATCAGGAGGAATACCTATTATATTTGCCCAGATATCATATGTTTCTTCGTCTGTTTCATAAACAGTTATTAAAAAATTTTCTTTTGGTAATGAAAACCATTTTTTAGATGTTAATAATTCCCAAGAGTACAGAATAGCTTTTTTTTTAAAATAACTTCCAAAACTAAAGTTACCTAACATTTCGAAAAAAGTATGATGATAGTTACTATATCCTACATTTTCTAAATCATTATGTTTTCCTCCAGTTCTAAGACAATATTGAGCAGTAGCAATTTTAGAATATTGATAAGATTTATCTTGTCCTAAAAAAATATTTTTAAATTGATTCATTCCTGCATTAGTAAATAAAATTGATGTATCGTTTTTAGGTATTAAAGAACTACCTTGTATTATTTTATGTTTTTTTTTGCGAAAAAATTCTAGGAATTGATTACGTATTTTTATAGTTTTTTTATTCATATGATTCAATTTAGTGTAGATATTTAATATTTTTATTTTTTTATAAAAATTTTAAATTGTTAATAAAATTATGATTTTAAATTAATTTTATTTTTACTAAAAATATTAGTATTGTTTATTAATTTATTAAATAGATAATTAGTTAGATATTAAATTAAATATTTTTTATTTTAACATTCATTAATTTTAAAATTGTAAATGACAATTATTTTCATTTTTTATGTTTTATATATCATATATTAATTATAGATTATAAGTATAAGGTATTGATTTTAATTAAATTCGTTTTATGTAGAGTTAGAATGTATTATTAAATAATAAATTTTTTATATAAAAAAAGTAAATATTTTTTTATTGAATAAAATATTGTTAGTCAATTAGAAATATTTTCAAGGTTATTTATGATTAAAAAAGAAAGAATATCATTAAAAATACCAAAATTTTATGGAATAAATAAACGTTTAGATCAAGTTTTAGCAAAGATTTTGCATCAATGTTCGCGAACTACTTTAAAAAAATGGATATTAAATAAACAAGTGAATGTTAATGGCAATATAATAAAAAAGCCTAATACTTTTGTTAATTCAGGAGATATTATAGTAGTTAATTCAATTTCCGAAAAAAAATGTAGTTTTGCTGAAAATATTTTTTTAAATATTGTATACGAAGATGATGATATATTAGTAATTAATAAACCGATTAATTTTGTTGTTCATCCTGGTGCTGGAAATATTAACGGAACTATTTTAAATGCTTTATTATATAAAGATAATTTATTTTATAAGATTCCTAGAGCAGGAATTATTCATAGATTAGATAAAAATACAACCGGTTTAATGTTAATTGCAAAAAATATTGTTTCTTATGAGATTTTAATAGAAAATTTAAAAAATAGATCAATTTTTCGTGAATACGAAGCTATAGTTGTTGGAAATGTCATTTCAGGTGGAACAGTAGAACAACCGATAGGTCGTCATATGAAATATAGAACCAAAATGTGTGTGAGTTCTATCGGTAAGAAAGCTATAACACATTTCCGTATCATTGAACGTTTTAAATATCATACTCATTTAAGAATTAATTTAGAAACTGGGAGAACACATCAAATTCGTGTACATATGCTGCATATTAGATACCCTATATTAGGAGATCCTGTTTATCATGGTACATGTATTAAACCTAAAGGTATGTCTATAACAGTTTTAAAAAAAATAAATTTTTTTTCTAGACCAGCATTACATGCTAGTAAATTACGATTTATTCATCCTAAAAAAAATAACTTAATGGAATTTAACATATTTCTTCCTAATGATATGCAAAAATTAATTAACATTTTAAAAAAAAATTAATTATATTAAAATAATTAAATAATAAATAAACATTTTTATTTTATTTAACATGATTATTATATCACATTTATTAATTTACTATCCGATAAATGTAAATTTTAAATAGTAATTTAAGAATATTTTCATTGATTTAAAATTAATTTAAGTTAACAAAAGAGATAATTTTACTATGTTAGAACAACCTATACTTGCTGATTTATTGACGGTTTCTATTATCAATTCCAATAATCAAGTTGTTAAAAAACCTTTACGAACGTCAGTAAAACAAGCTTTAAAGAATTATTTTTTACAATTTCATAATAAAGATGTAACTAATTTATATGAATTAGTCTTAGTTGAAATAGAACAACCATTATTAGATATAGTAATGCAGTATACCCGAGGGAATCAAACTAGAGCAGCATCAATAATGGGGATTAATAGAGGTACATTACGCAAAAAATTAAAAAAATACGGTATGAATTAAAATATATGTATTGCACTTTCTAAAAGGAAGAGAGAGTGCAAAGGAAATATTATAATTTATTTTTTAATTTTTTGTTAAAAGTTTATATGTTAATTTTTTAACAGCACTTTTTAAAGACCAAAAATAACCATCTAATCCAAATCCACAAATAACTCCTTCAGAAATATCAGAAAACCATGAAGTAGATCTAAATTGTTCTCTTGCAAAAATATTAGAAATATGAACTTCAATAAAAGGTATATTTACGGATAAAAGAGCGTCACGTAAAGATATACTGGTATGTGTAAATGATGCAGGATTAATTATAATATAATCAATATTATCTTTTGCTTGATGAATACGTTCGACTAAAATATGTTCAGCATTAGATTGTAAATGATCTAATTTTACATTTAATTTTTTAGCTTTTTCGTTTAATTGTATTAGTAATTCTGATAATGTTTTTGCACCGTAAATATTAGGTTCTCGGATTCCTAATAAATTGAGATTGGGTCCATTTAGTAATAAAATGTTAAATTTATTATTCATAGTAATATTTTCTTTTAAAGATTAATTTTTAATAAAATTTATTTTTATATTTATAAGTTTATCATATTAATATTTTTTATTAAAAAAAATTAATATTATATGTTTATATATGTCAGTATATCTATTTTTATAGATCGTTTTTTTAAAAAAACGAAATAATATCTATATATTTTATTTTATAAAAATGATAAATTTTTTTATAGTTTATAATAATATAAAATAATCTTTATTTAAAGAAGGTACATATATAAAATATGTGTCTTAATTTTTTGAAAGAGTTATAATATAGATTATAAAAATTTCATGTGAATAATTTATTTTTAACAAATGTAATTATTGAATAATTATTAATTACAATAAGTGAGTTACAATGATACTTGATTTAGTAACAGAAAAATTATTATTATTAAATAATATAAATAAACAAGATATTGATTTAATTTTAAGTGATTTATCTAAAAAAGATATTAATTATGCAGATTTATATTTTCAGTCTATTTTTCATGAATCATGGATATTAGAAGATAAAATTGTTAAAGAAGGTATTCACGATATTGATCAAGGAATTGGGGTGAGAGTAATTTCTGGAAAAACGACTGGTTTTTCTTATACTAATCAAATAACATTAAAAGAATTAAAAAATAGTGTAATTTTAGTTAAAGATATTGCTAAGAACCATTCTGGTAGAAAAATAAAGAATTTATCTAAATTAAAAAATAAAATTTTATATGATTTTAAAAACCCTTTAGATAGCTTTTCTGATCAAGAAAAGATTGAAATGTTGTATTTTATAGATAAAACAGCTCGAAATTTAGATCAAAGAGTTATTAAAGTTAATTCTGTTTTAAATGGTCAGTATGAACAAATTTTAATTGCAGCAACTGATGGAATTTTAGAAGCAGATATTCGACCTTTAGTGCATATTTCTATTACTGTGATAGTAGAAGAAAAAGGTAAAAGAGAAAGAGGTACCAGTGGAGGAGGAATTCGTAAAGATTACAATTATTTTTTAAGACAACATTCTTCTGGTGTTGTTTATCTTGAATATTTAGTCAGAGAAGCAATAAGAATAGCTTTATTAAACTTATTTGCAAAAGAAGCTCCTTCAGGTAGTTTTCCTGTAGTACTTGGACCAGGTTGGCCAGGAGTATTATTACATGAAGCTGTTGGTCATGGATTAGAAGGTGATTTTAACTATAAAGGAACATCTGTTTTTACAGGTAAGATTGGAGAGAAAGTTACATCTAATTTATGCACAATAGTCGATAACGGAATGATACAGTATAGAAGAGGTTCTTTAAATATAGATGATGAAGGTATTCCCGGTAAATATAATATTTTAATTGAGCAAGGCATTCTCAAAGGGTATATGCAAGATAAATTACATGCTAATTTAATGGGTGTACAACCAACTGGGAATGGAAGAAGAGAATCTTACGCTCATTTACCGATGCCAAGAATGACTAATACTTATATGTTACCAGGTAAATCTGAACCTAATGATATTATCAATAGTGTAAAATATGGAATATTTGCTTCAAATTTTGGAGGGGGACAAGTAGATATTACTTCTGGTAAATTTGTTTTTTTTACTTCAGAAGCATATTTAATAGAAAAAGGGAAAATAACTAAACCAATAAAAAAAGTAATGTTAATAGGATCAGGATTAGATAGTATGAATAAAATTTCTATGGTAGGAAATGATTTATCTATGGATAAAGGTCTTGGTATTTGTGTAAAAGATGGACAAAGCGTACCTGTAGGTGTAGGTCAACCTACTATAAAATTAGATAGTTTAACGGTAGGTGGTACTAATTAAATAATTGTATTTGCATTTTTTATGATGGGAATCAATGTTTACTAATCATTTTTTAGAATAAAAATTATGCAGTCAAATATTCACATGTGACTGCATGATATTTTTATTTGATAGTACATAAATTGGTTAATTTATTTTTTCTTTAATTCGTGCTGATTTACCTTTTCTGTATCTTAAATAGTATAATTTAGATTTTCTTACATCTCCTCGTCTTTTAACTAATATTTTATCAATTAAAGGAGAATATATTTGAAATACTCGTTCTATTCCTTCTCCATTAGAAATTTTTCTTATTGTTACAGCAGAATGTAAATTTTTGTTTCGGATGGCAATTACTACTCCTTCAAAAGATTGAATTCTTTTTTTTGAACCTTCTACAACCCAAACTTGTATTTCTAAGGTATCTCCAGGTCGAAAAAAAGGTATATTTTTTTTCATTTGTTCTGTTTCAATTTTTTTTATGATATTCATTAATTAGTTATTCCTTTAAATTAATCTTTATTTTTTATTTTTCCAATCTTTTTTAAATTCGTGTAACAGAATTTTTTGTTCTTTAGATAGATCTATAATCTTTAAAAGATCAGGTCTTTTTATCCAAGTAACACCCAAAGATTGTTTTAATTTCCATCTTTTTATTTTAGCGTGATGACCGGACAATAATATTTTAGGAACATGCATTCCATTAATAATATTAGGTCTGGTATATTGAGGACAATCTAGTAATCCATTATAAAAAGAATCTTCTTCTATATATTTTTTTTTTCCTATTAAATCTGGAATTAATCTTGACAAAGTATCTATAAATATCATAGCTGGAAGTTCTCCGCCACTGGTTATATAATCTCCAATAGACCACTCTTCGTCAATTGAACTAAAAATTAATCTTTCATCTATGCCTTTATATCTTCCACATATTAAAATAAAACTGGATATTTTAGACATTTTTTCAACATATTTTTGATTTAATTTTTTTCCTTGAGGAGAAAGATAAATAATTTTGGAATTATTTTTTATTTTCTTTTTTGCATGTTCAATAGCCATAAGCAAAGGTTTAACTTTCATTAACATCCCTGATCCTCCTCCATAAGGACGATCATCTATTGTATGATGTTTATCAGATGTATAGTCACGAGGATTCCATATTGTAATTTTGATAATATTTTTTTTAATTGCTTTGCTAATAATTCCATAATTTTTAATTGCATTAAACATTTCTGGGAATATACTAACTATATTAAATTCAATTAAAGTTTTATGTGGTTTATTTAATAATTTTTTATTCAAATATAGGATTCCAATGTACCGTTATAGTTTTATTGATAATATCGACATTTTTTATAACTTCATTTTCTATAAAGGGTATTAGTATTTCTTGTTTTCCCATATTTTTCCCGTAATTTTTTATTACCAATATATCATTTGATTTAGTTTGTAAAAATTTATCTATTTTACCTAAATAACTACCAGTGTCAGATATAATTTTAAAATTAATCAAATCATTCCAATAGTATTCATTTTTTTTTAATATTGGAAGTGTTTTTTTTTCTATTATAATATGACAGTGAGTTAATTCTTTAGCTTGATTTCTATTTTTTATGTTTTTTATTTTTATTAAAAAAAAATTTTTATTATTTTTTTTATATTCTAAATCTAAAATGATCCATTGATTTTCTTTTTTAGTAAACCAGGGATAGTATTTAAAAATATCGTTTTTATTTTCAGTAAAAGAAAATAATTTAACCATACCTAAAATACCGTGAGCTGATCCTATTTTACCTATTATAAAGGGATCGTTGGGTTTATTACTTGTTTTATATATATTAAACATTAGATTTCAGTAGTTTTTTATTTTCTTTGATTAAGTAATTGGCTCTTTTAGAAACAGCAGCTCCTTGACCGGTCCAATATTGTATTTTTTCCATATTAATATATATTTTTTTATCTTTAGAAGAAGCAATAGGATTAAAAAATCCAATTTTTTCAATAAATCGTCCATTTCTTGGAAAACGGCTATCGGATACAACAATTTGGTAAAAAGGACGTTTTTTTGAACCATGACGAGCTAAACGTATTTTTAACATATAAATCCTTCTTTTATAAAATAGTATATATTCAATATTTATGTATTTTTATCTACATTAAAGTCAAATGATTAAAATATACATTTATTAATTAATTTAACTATTTTACTAGTTAAACATATTTTTGGGAATAATATTTTTAATTTGACTTATTACTGTTTTTATATTCCATTTTTTTATTTTTGTCATTATTTTTTTTAGATCATTAAATTGTTTTAGTAACTTATTGATATCTTGTATATTTACACCAGATCCGGAAGCAATACGACGTTTTTGTGATCCTTTGATAATTTCTGGTGTTTTTCTTTCTTTTTTTGTCATTGAATTAATAATTGCTTCAAATTTAACTAAAATTTTATCATTAATAAAGGATTGTAAATGATTTAATTTTATTTGATTTTTAGGTAATTTTTCAATTAAAGTTGAAACACCTCCCATATTTTGCATTTGTTTAATGTGTATTAAAAAATCATTTAAATCAAATTTATTTTTGTTTTTAAGTTTATTTTTTAATTTTTCAGATTTTCTTTTTTTTGTATATGCTTCAATATTTTCTATAAGAGACAACATGTCTCCCATACCAAGGATACGAGATGCAATTCTATCTGGATAAAATGGTTCTATAGCATTTAATTTTTCTCCTGTTCCCATAAATTTAACTGGTTTTCCGGTAATAAATCGTATTGATAATGCTACTCCTCCTCTAGTATCACTGTCCATTTTAGTTAAAATTATACCTGATATAGGTATAATATTATTAAATACTGGCAGTATATTGATACTGTCTTGACCTATCATGGCATCAATAATCAGTAATGTTTCTATTGGTTTTATATTATCATGTATTTCTTTGATTTCATTCATCATTTTTTTTTCAACATGAAGTCTACCTGCTGTATCAATTAGTAATATGTCATAAAATTTTATTTTTGCGTATTCTAATGCTTTATTAGCAATTTCTATAGGTTTTTGATTAGAATCTGATGGGAAAAAATCGATATTAACTTCTGATGATAAAATTTCTAATTGTTTAATAGCTGCAGGTCGATAAATATCTGTGGAAACCATTAATATTTTTTTTCTTTTTGTTTCTTTTAATAATTTTGCTAATTTTACTAAATTAGTGGTTTTTCCAGATCCTTGCATACCTACTATTAATATTACTGCAGGTGGAGATACATTGAGATTTAGAGTATTATTTTGTTCTCCCATAATTAATATTAGTTCTTTTTTAATAATTTTTATAAATGTTTGTCCTGGAGTTAAAGTGTTATTAATTTCATTTCCTAATGATTTTTTTTTCACATGATGTATAAATTGTTTTATTACAGGTAAAGCAACATCTGCTTCTAACAAAGAAATTCTTACTTCACGTAATGTTGCAGAAATATTATTTTCTGTTAATCTTCCTTTGTTATAAATTTTATTTAAAGTTTCTGATATACGTTTAGTTAGATTATCAAACATAATTTTTCTCTATTATTAAGTAACAATAAAAGATTAATTTTATTCTATATAAATAAAATTTAAAGATTAAATTGTATATATTTAAAAATGGAATCTATAATCTTATATTATTAAAATGAAAATAATAATATAAATTAGTTTTTTATGTATAAAAATTTTTGTTTTAGTGATATTTTTATATTTTATTAATAATATAACTCTATTGTAATTATGTAATTTTAATATAGAGTTATATCATTTTATTATATATTAATATTTGAAGATATGTTTTGGTAATATCCTAATATTTTTAAAGATTTAGTTATATTATTTAATTTAGTTAGTGCACTGTCTGTAAGAGATGATTTTTTATGCATTAGAATATCTATATAAAATATTTCTTCCCACGGATGATCATACATCGGTCTAGATTCTAATTTTGTCATAATTAAATTATGTTCTTTTAATATTGATAATATTTCTAGTAGAGATTCTATTTTTTTTCCTATTGTTAATAATAATGTGGTTTTTATAGGTTTTTTTTCCAATATGTTTATTGGGCTATGACCTAATATTAGAAAACGAGTTATATTATTTTTTTGATTAGATATATTTTTTAATAAAACCTGCAATTTATAATATTTTCCTCCAATTTCGCTACCTAAAGCAGCAATATTTTTTTTTCTTGTTTTGGCTACATATTGAATAGCATTAGCTGAACTTGATGTATGTCTTATTTTCCAATTAGGAAATTTTTTCATAAAGTTACTACATTGCTGGAAAGGTTGTGCATGACTATAAATTTTTTCTATATTTTTTAAATTGGTATTAGGTATAGCTAATAAACAATGATTAATAGGGATATAAGTTTCTCCGACAATAGATAGACTGGTGTTTTTCAATATATCATAAACTTCATTAATAGGACCTGAAGAAGTGTTTTCTATAGGTAATATAGCAAAATTAGATTTTTTATTTTCTACAGATTCAATAATTTCTGTGAAAGAAGAATATGCTTTTTCTTTTATTTTTTTATAAATTTTTTTGCAGTTCGTAACTGCGATATGGGAATAAGAACCTTTAGGTCCAAGAAAGGAAAACACGGTAGGAAAAAAATTATTTTTTTTTTCTAGTATTTTTGTTTGAGTTGATACTGAATATTCTATTATAAGTGTAAATATATTTTTTATAAAATTGGTATTAAGATTTAATTTTTTTCCTAAATTAGTTACTTCTTTTAATAGTAATTTTTCACGTGTTACATCTCTAATAGGTTGAGAAGTGTTATTTTTCTCTATTGCTATTTTTTTAATAATTGATTGTCTTTTGGAAAAATTTTTTATTAATTTTTGATCAATTAAATTAATTTTATTACGTAAATAAAGTAAGTGATTTTTATAAATCATAATTGGCTACTTATCAAATATTTAATAAATTTGATTTCAGAAGAATAAGTTTTAAGTAATATGTTATATTTTTATTAAAATTTAAAAAAAGGTTTCTATATATTTATATATATAAATATATTTAAAATAATTTTTATAAAATTTTTAAATATTTATTTACTAAATTAAAAAAATAAATCATTATTATACGAAATATAAAATTTTAATTTTAAATTGTTTTAAATAAAAATAAATTTTGTATTAACGTAAGACATAGATATAAGATTGTTTTATTTTATTAAAAATGCTAATATTTTATATGAATAATGTTATATAAGGTATATTAATTTATTTTATTATTTTAAAAAAATAATTTATAAATTTCATTTAATAATATTAAAGTAATGAATTAATTTTGTCAAACATAAAGTATTTTGTTTTTATTTGACAGTATTGATAAATATTATCTAATTTATAAATTTTTAGTATTTTTATTTTTAATTATATAAAGCTATTTTTTTGACATTATTTTAATTTTTATAAATGATTGTATAAGATTAATTTTATTTTTTAGGTGGTTTTTAGATGAAAACTTTTTCAGCTAAATCAAGTAATGTAAAAAAAAATTGGTATGTAATAGATGCTACAGGGAAAATATTAGGTAGACTAGCAACCGAGTTGTCTAAGTACTTGCGAGGAAAACATAAAGTAGAATATACGCCACATGTTGATGTCGGTGATTATCTAATTGTTTTAAATGCTAAAAACATTTTAGTTTCTGGAAAAAAAGAAAATAATAAAATTTATTATCATCATACAGGTTATATAGGGGGAATTAAAAGTTTTTCTTTTAAGGAAATGATACAAAAATCTCCAGAACGTATTATTGAAATAGCTGTAAAAGGTATGCTTCCAAGAGGTCCATTAGGTCGTATGATGTTTAAAAAGTTGAAAGTTTATGCTGGTAATAATCATAATCATGCAGCACAAAATCCACAGTTTTTAAATATTTAAATTAGGTTTATATAATAATGACAGTAATTCAAGGTTATGGGACAGGTCGTAGAAAAAGATCTTCTGCTCGAGTTTTTATGAAGTTCGGTGTTGGTAAAATATTTATTAATAAGTGTCAGTTAGAAGATTATTTTAGTAGAGAAACAGCGTGTATGATAGTACGCCAACCCTTAGAATTAGTAGATATGGTTTCTAAATTTGATTTTCATATTACTGTAAAAGGAGGAGGAATTTCTGGACAAGCTGGTGCAGTACGTCATGGAATTACTCGAGCTTTAATTAAATATAATGCATTATTTAAAATTGATTTAAAAAAAGCTGGATTTGTTACACGTGATTCTCGTCAAGTAGAACGCAAAAAAGTAGGTTTGCGTAAATCAAGAAAGCGTCCACAATTTTCTAAGCGTTAGTAAGATATCGTTGATTTTTTATGAGGAATCCGGAATAGATTTTTACCGGGTTTCTTTTTTAATAAAAATTTTTATATAGTTTTGATAGTTTTATTTCATATTTATAAATTTTTATTTTTTAAAAAATTAGATATATCTGAACATAGTTTTTTGACACCAATTCCGTTCATTGCAGAAATAAGATAATATTTTTCTTTTTTTTCTAAAGAAAATAAAACTTTATTGATTATTTTTTTTATTTGTTTTTTTTCTAAAAGATCAATTTTGTTAAAAACTATCCATCTAGTTTTTTTATATAGTTTTTTTTTATTGTAATTTTTTAATTCATTTATAATGATATTTATATTTTCAATAATATTGGCAGGTTTATATGAAGAAATATCGATAATATGAAGTAATAAATTGCATCTTTCTAAATGTTTTAGAAATAAAAAACCTAATCCAACTCCTTTTGATGCATGTTTTATTAATCCTGGAAGATCAGCAATAACAAAACTTTTTTCATTTTTTATGGATACAACACCTAAAGTAGGTGTTAAAGTAGTAAAAGGATATTCTGCTATTTTTGGTTGAGCAGAAGATATCGATTGTACAAAAGTAGACTTTCCTGCATTTGGCAGACCTAACGTTCCAACATTAGCTAATAATATTAATTCCAGTAATATTTCTCTTTTCTCTCCTTCTGTTCCAAGAGTTCTTTTTTTTGGTGTACGATTAATAGAAGATTTGAATCTGGTATTTCCTAATCCGTGCCAACCTCCTTTTGCAATTAATAATATTTGGTTATTTTCAACCATATCACTTATAATTTCTTTGGTTTTAAAATCAATTATTCTTGTTCCTACTGGTACCAAAATAGTAATATCAACACCTTTTTTACCGGTACATTTTCCAGAAAAACCATTTTTTCCATTTCCTGCTAAAAAATATTTTTTAAATTTAAAATCTATTAATGTATTAAGATTATTGACAGATTTTAACCAAACATTTCCTCCGTTTCCGCCATCTCCTCCATCTGGACCTCCTTTAGGTATGTATTTTTCTCTTCTAAAGCTTACACATCCATTACCTCCGTTACCAGCAATGACATGAATAATTGCTTGATCTAGAAATTTCATTTTTTTTTCCTTTTTAAATTTTTCTCTAAAATATAATTTTTTCTATTTTAAAAGAAAATTTTTGATTATAAACTAAACAAATAAAAAATTTATAGATTTTTAAGACGGCATTTTAATTACTATATTACTAAGAAAGTAAAAAGATCTCTTAATTTTACAGGAGATCTTTTATTTTAAAGGTAATTTTTTATTTTACGACACTAACGTATTTTCTTTTTTTTATTCCTTTTATTTCAAATTTTATCGTTCCATTTTCAGTTGCAAATAAAGTATAATCTTTTCCACAACCCACATTAATGCCGGGATGAAATTTAGTTCCTCTTTGTTTAACGATAATGCTGCCAGAAGATATTTTTTCGCCTCCAAAACGTTTTATTCCTAAACGTTTAGCATTAGAATCGCGACCATTTCGGGTTGAACCACCTGCTTTTTTATGAGCCATTAATTAAATTCCTTTGTGTTAGTAATAATTTTTGTGATTTTAACATCGGTAAATAGTTGTCTATGACCTTGCGTTTTTTTATAATGTTTTCTTTTATTAAATTTTAAAATTTTTATTTTTTTATGTTTTCCATGATTTTCTATATAAGCTTCAATTAAAGATTGTGATAAAATAGGGGTACCTATTTTAATATTTTTTTTATCTGTAATCATTAATATTTCTTTAAATTTAATCGATTTTCCTATTTTTAAATTTATTTTTTCTAATCTTATAATTTGTCCTTCTTTTACTCGGTGTTGTTTCCCACCGTTTAAAAAAATTGCATACATGAATAACTCCAATAGTTGATAGTTTAATATAGATACTGATGTTAATATTAATAATTTTAAGATATAAATACCAATCTTAATTAATAACTGTTAATAAATTTTATTATAAAATTGTATAGGATATGTTAATATATTTTTTTAATGCTAAAAAAATATATTATTTTATTTTTTCCTATAATCAGAAAGATTAGTGAATTTTGATTATATTTTTTAATATTTTCATTATTTTTTATACATATATATTTTAATTATTAATATTGTTATAGAATATTTTAAAATTAAATATAGATAAATTATTTTATTTTTAAATAGAAGTAAGTTCTGGCGTATTTTTTTTAAAATTTATAATTTAGATAATATATGATAAATTGTATTAAAATATTATTTTTTATTATATTGATAACGAATTTTAAATTTATGAGAATAAGGGGAAAAAATTATTTTTATTAATTTAAAAGAATTTTTTATAAAAAATAACTTTTCTATTTAAAATAGTTATGAGATATACATTACTTTCAGGAAAAACTTTTATTTATTTTTTTATTATATTTAATAATATAAATTTAATTTTTATGTTTTTTATTGTTTTAGGATATAAAGTATTAGATGTTGGTATATTTTTATTTTTTTAAAATGAATTTAAAATATTTTTTATTACAGTTTTATATTTTTTATATAATTTTTAAAATGTTAAGTGTTGTGTTAGATAGAAATTATATTGAAGATATAAAATTTTATATTTTTAATATGAAAAATTAATTGTTTAATTTTTTATATATTAGTGAATGTTTAGTACAAAATATTACCAGTTATTTTTATTTTTATAGAAATAAAATTTATAATTTTTATTTGTTTTAGTCATTTTAATTTTTAGCATTTTAATATATACTTATTTCTCATATATATAGTTTTTATTCTTAAATTGAAATTATTTATATCGATTAATATGGTAAATTATATTGCATTTTTTTAGTAATGTTGTATTTTTATTTAATAATTTTTATATTTTAATTGAATACATATTAATCTAATTAATAAATAAGATAAATTTATTTATTTTTTTTAAAAAAAATCGTTTTAAATTTTTTATCGAATATATAATATTTTATTTTTTAGTACGATTTTTAAAATAATTTTTATGATATATATTTGTAATTTTTTAATATTTTTATGGACTATAATTGTGCTTTTTTTTATTCCATTCTTTAGGAGAATAAGATTTTATAGTTATGGCATGAATTTTTTTTTCCATAATATCTGACATTAAAGATGTATAAACAGATTGTTGTCTCTTTACTTCACTCATTCCTGTAAATATTTCTCCAATAGCAATAATTTCTATATGATTACTATCTCCTGTTACATATATTTCTTGTAATGCTAATTTATTCATTAGTATTTTTTTTATTTTTTTATTTTGCATAGTTATTTTTAATTTAATGTAATGGAAAAATTTTTTAAAAAATAATTTTTATTTTATTCAATATATTGGGTTGGATAAAATTTTAATTGAGTAATAAAATATTAAAAATTATTTTTTAGTATCTTTATAAAAAGCAAAAAACATATGATATATATCATATATATAACATATTATTTAATCGATATTAATAACAATTTTATTATTATATAAATAATATTTTTAGATATAATTATATTTATGTTGAATTATCGATATTTTTAAATATTATTTATATATAGAAATTATTGTTTCTTTTTGTTAATTAATTATGTTGTATAGTTATACAGTATCATTAAAATAAATTAGATATTAACATAAAAGTAATAATTTATAAAACATATTTTTTATATACGGTACTATCTATGAATATTCATTCATATGTTTTTTATTCTTTTAAAACATTTTTTAAATTAATTGCATATTTTGCTAATTTTAGTATTTTTAATTTTATTTACTTTTCTATAATATATAAAAAATAAAATAATAATATTATTATTTAGAGGTTTTGTATGAAAAGCAAAATTCCAATGACTGTAAGTGGTATAAAAAAATTACGTAAAGAATTGCAAAAATTAAAAGAAATTACACGGCCTCGTATTATTTCTGATATCTCTGATGCTAGATCTTACGGTGATTTAAAGGAAAATGCAGAATATCATGCAGCTAGAGAAGCACAGGGATTCTGTGAAGGACGGATACAAGAAATTGAATCTAAACTTGCCAATGCCGAAATTATTGATATCACTAAGGTATCTAATAATGGTACGGTAATTTTTGGTGTTACTGTAACGGTGTTGAATGTACATACTAAAAAACAATTTACTTACAGTATTGTTGGTAATGATGAAGCTAATTTTAAAAAAAAATTAATTTCTATTAATTCTCCTATGGCTCGTGGATTACTTGGTAAAAAAGTCAAAGATATTGCTGTAATAAAAACACCAGGTGGAAAAATACAATATAAGATATTAAAAATAGATTATGTATAGTATCTATATACTATAAATATATACATAATGATTAAAATAAATATGGGAAATAATATGTAAAAATTTAATATATTTTATATAGATAAAAAATTTTTGTTAGAAATGTTATAAAAAATTATTTTTTAATAATTCATAGGATTTAATGAGACTTTTATATATAACAATTAAAAACTATATCAATATTAATGAGTAAATTATTTTTTGAGTAAAAGTTATAAATTTTATTTAATTTTTATTTTTTAGGATATATTTTCATGATAAAAAAAAAATAACAAATTCTAATAAATGGTTGAAAAGGCATTTTTGTGATAAATATGTAAAATTAGCTTATAAAAAAGGATTGCGATCAAGAGCAAAATTTAAGTTAGCAGAATTAAACAATTCTGATAAAATCTTTCAAATAGGTATGAATGTGATAGATTTAGGATCATCTCCTGGTAGTTGGTCGGAATATGCTGTTTCTAAAATAGGAAAACAGGGAAAAATTGTAGCTTGTGATATACTACCGATGCTTCCTATTAAAAATGTACTTTTTATTCAAGGTGATATCAGAGAAAAAGTTATATTTGATAAATTATTACATTTTGTAAAATTGAAACCTGTTAATGTGGTGATGTCTGATATGGCTCCTAATATGAGTGGGTATTCTTGTATTGATATTCCTAAGTCTATTTTTTTATGTAATTTGGCTCTTGAAGTATCTAGAATAACTTTGGTACAAGGAGGAACATTATTATTAAAATTATTTCAAGGAGAAGGATTTGATACATTTTTAAAAAAAATCTATGATTTGTTTTCATTAGTCAAAATTCGTAAACCATATTCTTCTCTAACTAGTTCTAGAGAGGTATTTATTGTAGCAGCTAAGAGAAAATAATAATATCTTATGCTGTTTTTTATATTATTGTAATAATGAGGTTAATACCTTGAGTGACATGGTTAAAAATCTGATTCTTTGGTTAGTTATTGCAGTTGTATTCATGTCTATATTTCAAAGTTTTAATTCTGATGATGGGAACATTCGTAGAATAGATTATTCAACTTTTTTGTCAGAAGTTAATCAAGATCAAGTCCGGGAGGTACATATAAATGGGCATGAAATTAATGTTATCAAAAAAAATAATAACAAATATAAAACATATCTTCCAATTAACGATTCTAGGTTACTAGATAATCTATTAGTAAAAAATGTTAAAGTAGTAGGAGAAGCACCTGAAGAGACAAGTTTGATTACTTCTATTTTTATATCTTGGTTTCCAATGTTTTTATTAATAGGTGTCTGGATTTTTTTTATGCGTCAAATGCATATTGGTGGTGGCAAGGGTGCTATGTCGTTCGGTAAAAGTAAAGCTCGTATGTTATCTAAAGATGAGATTAAGATTACTTTTTCTGATGTAGCTGGTTGTGATGAAGCCAAGGAAGAAGTTAGTGAATTGGTAGAATATTTAAGAGAACCTAGTCGTTTCCAAAAATTAGGTGGTAAAATTCCAAAAGGAATTTTAATGGTTGGTCCTCCAGGAACAGGTAAAACATTACTTGCAAAAGCTATAGCAGGGGAAGCTAAAGTTCCTTTTTTTACTATTTCTGGATCTGATTTTGTTGAAATGTTTGTTGGAGTAGGGGCATCCAGGGTACGTGATATGTTTGAACATTCCAGAAAATCTGCACCGTGTATAATATTTATTGATGAAATTGATGCCGTAGGTCGTCAAAGAGGTACTGGTGTTGGAGGTGGACATGATGAAAGAGAACAAACATTAAATCAAATGTTAGTAGAAATGGATGGATTTGAAGGAAATGAGGGTATTATTTTAATTGCCGCTACGAATCGTCCTGATGTTTTAGATCCTGCTTTATTGCGTCCGGGTCGTTTTGATAGACAAATAGTAGTAGCTTTACCTGATGTTCGAGGAAGAAATCAAATTATTAAAGTTCACATGCGTAAAATTCCTTTAGATAAAGATGTTGATGCAATGATTATTGCTCGTGGTACTCCTGGATTTTCTGGCGCAGATTTAGCTAATTTAGTAAATGAAGCAGCTCTTTTTGCTGCTAGAATGAATCGTCATACTGTATCTATGTCAGAATTTGAAAAAGCTAAAGATAAAATTATTATGGGTTCTGAACGTCGATCATTAGTAATGACTGATGCGCAAAAACAGGCTACTGCTTATCATGAATCTGGACATGTAATCGTAGGAAGATTAGTTCCTGAGCATGATCCTGCACATAAAGTAACAATAATTCCAAGAGGTAGAGCATTAGGAGTAACATTCTTTTTACCAGAAAGCGATACTATTACTATCAGTCGTCAAAAATTGGAAAGTCAAATATCTACTTTATATGGAGGACGATTAGCTGAAGAAATTATTTATGGTGAAAAAAATGTATCTACAGGTGCTTTTAATGATATAAAGATTGCAACTACCTTAGCAAGAAATATGGTGACTCAATGGGGTTTTTCAGATAAATTAGGACCTTTGTTATATGTTGAAGAAGAGGATGAAATATTTTTAGGTCGTTCAGTTGCTAAAGCTAAACATATGTCAGATGAAACTGCCAGAATAATAGATAAAGAAGTAAAATTATTAATAGAGTTAAATTATCAAAGAGCAAGAAGTATTTTAAATGATAATATAGATATATTACATGCTATGAAAGATGCGTTAATGAAATATGAAACAATTGATGCTTTACAAATTGACGATTTAATGGCCAGAAAAAAAGTTCGTAAACCTGTAAATTGGATAGAAAATTCTTCTTTTAATTAAATTAATATTTAATATAGTTATTTTAAGATTTAAATTATATTTAATGTAATTTTATTTTTATAAAAAATTATTTAGATATAACTAAAATATTTTTTATTTATACATTTTAAATAATATTTTTAGATGAAAAATTTGGTTAAATGTTAATTTAATCATTGATGGAAAATTAATATTCAAAGTATTGCAAATTTTAAATATTTTTTTTAAAAATGTAATTTAAAATAAATATGTGTTTAATTAATATTTTTAATTTTTAAATCAAGTTCAATTTAGATGTAAAAATTATTATTTTTTATTAAAAAATGTACAACTATCTCTTTATTTTATAGGAGATAGTTGATTTATTTAAAAATAAATATGTTTATTTATATAATGAATATTACTTTTATTTTAATTTTTATTTAAAATTAAAATTTTATATTTATAAAAATATTATATTTTTATTGGATTTATTTATTTATGTAAAAATTAATTTATTTTTAAAACAATATTTTTTTATTAAAAATGAAACTAAAAGTAAAAAAATAATTTTTGTAAGTACATTTAATTAAAAAAATTAATAATAATTCTTATTATAGATAGAACAAAAAATGAAGTATGTTATACTTAATATTATGTTATGTGTTAATATAGATTAATAAAATATATAATTTTATTTAATGAAATAAAAATATATTTTCATTTTTTATTACAATAGTAAATTTAGAAAAAATTATTTTTATTGCTTTAGTTAATTTAAATACATTAGTATTGTTTATCAAATTTATAAAATTTTTATAGAAAATTATATATTAATTCTTAAAAAGAATTAATATATAATTAATTTAAAATTTACATACAAGTGCAAAGATTTGGTTTTTATTTACAAAGAATGTTTTTAATAAAATTTATAAAATTGAAATTTTGTGCAATTTTAATTATCTTATTACTGATTTTATAAACGTAAAAATCTTAATAAAGTTATGATTATAACTTATTTTTTTTTCTAATAAATTAATCTTAAGATATTTTTATTTTTAATATAAATTTTATGATAGTGAATTTATAAGATGTTAGATTTAAGTATTTATAGTTAAAAATATATTATATTGTAACTATAGAATATATAACTATCATATTTATATTTTTTACCGAAAATTTCTTTTATGGTAAGAAATGTACATTTTATTTATAATCAAAAAATTATAATGTATGACAAATTATTAAATTTTAATATTTCATTTGTATTAAATACCAGGGAGTAATAGAAAAGTTTTTTATAAAAAAATTAATTATTTAAATTAATCAAATAGTAATAAAATTACTACAATTTTATTTTAGATGTATTCAATAAAATAATTAGATTTATGTTTTTGGTATTTTTTTGAAATTTAATTAATTTATTTTTTAATAGTGTAGTATATTTATGTTTTGTAATAAATTAAATTTATATATAAAATATAGGATAAAGATTATAAAAATATTAGAAATAATGATTTTATAGAATACATATAATTTATTCTAATAAATGTTTAATTTAAATGTAGATTGAAAGCAAAAATTTTATTTACAATTTTAAAATTAGATAAATTAATTGATTTTTATTGAACATTATATTCTTAATAAATATAACATTATTTAATAAATGTATTTTATATTTTTATTAAATAATATTATATAAAAAAATTTTATAACAGTAATGACAATAGGAACATATTTCTTATGTATCATTTTTTTTTAATTTTATTAATGTTTGTATCAATTATTTTAATCTTTTTAATTATGATACAACAAGGTGATAATATAGATTCATCTTATTCTATTGGTGGTTCCGAAAAATTATTTACTCATGCTAATCGTAACAAATTAATTACTTATATTACTGTTTTTTTTGCAATTCTTTTTTTTGTTTTTGTGTTAGCTTTGTCGAACGTTCATGTTAATCATAATAAAACAATAAATTTAAGTAGTATATTAGATGATCAATGATTTTTATTATGAAAAGAATTTATCCATGAAATAAAATTAAGGTTATATTGGTATGCTATATTGCATTAATTAAAAATAAAATTAGTGAAAATTAAACCGAGGTGGTGGAATTGGCAGACACGCTACTTTGAGGTAGTAGTATCTTATTCTAAAAGATATGCGGGTTCAAATCCCGTCCTCGGTATGATTTTTAATTGATTAACGTTTTATATATAGTATATAAAATTAATTAATTTTCATTATTTTCAAAAATTTTTAAATAATAGTTAATTTTTTTATTAATGATATATTCAAGTACTACTCCCCCGATTATTCGGGGGTTTTTGTTATTTAAAAATATTCATTATATTTTAAGCTTTATTTTTATCATTTTTATATTTGAAAAATAAAGTAATTTATTTTTTATAAATACGTTAAATTGATATTTAAAGTTATATTTATGAATATCATTTTTTGTAAAGAATTTTTGTTAAAATATTTTTATATGGATTAAATATTTTTTAAAAAATTGAAATAATAAATTTATTTTCATTGTTTTAATTTAGAATTGAGGCTAATCAAGGTGAGTAAAGAAATTTTAGCTGTTGTTGAATCAGTTTCAAATGAGAAATCTTTGCCACGTGAAAAGATATTTGAAGCTTTAGAATGTGCATTAGCTACAGCTACAAAGAAAAAACATGATCAAGAAATAGATATAAGAGTAAAAATTAATCGTAAAAATGGAGATTTTTATACGTTTCGACGTTGGATGGTTGTATCTCAAGTTACTCAACCGACAAAAGAAATTACATTAGAAGCAGCTCGTTTAGAAAACAATGCCATACAATTGAACGATTATATTGAAGATTTAATGCAATCAGTTACTTTTGATAGAATTACTACCCAAACGGCAAAACAAGTTATTGTTCAAAAAGTGAGAGAAGCTGAACGAGCTATGATAGTTGAACAATTTAAAGAATATAAAGGTGATATTATTACTGGTATTGTAAAGAAAATAAATAGAGATAATATTATTTTAGATTTAGAAAATAATGCTGAAGCATTAATTATGAAAGAAGATATGTTACCAAGAGATAATTTCAGATTAGGTGATCGTGTAAGAGGGTTGTTGTATGCAATTCATCCAGAATCTCGAGGACCTCAGTTATTTATGAGTAGGTCTAAACCAGAAATGCTTATTGAGTTATTTCGTATTGAAGTACCTGAGATTGGAGAAGAAATAATCGAGATTAAAGCGGCTGCCCGTGATCCTGGATCACGAGCTAAAATTGCAGTAAAAACGAACGATAAACGTATAGATCCTGTAGGAGCATGTGTTGGTATGAGAGGAGCACGAGTGCAAGCAGTATCTAGTGAATTATGTGGTGAAAGAATAGATGTAGTTTTATGGGATAGTAATCCAGCACAATTTGTAATTAATGCAATGTCTCCCGCAGATGTATCTTCTATTATTATGGACGAAGATCATCATACCATGGACGTTTCTGTGGAATCTGCTAATTTAGCTCAAGCAATTGGTAGAAATGGTCAAAATGTTAAGTTGGCTTCTCAATTAAGTGGATGGGAATTAAATGTAATGACTGTTGATGATTTGAATTTAAAATATAAAGAAGAATCGCATTTAATTAAACGTATATTAAGTAATAGTTTAAATATTAATGATGATGTTATAAACACACTAATTAAAACAGGTTTTTCTTCTTTAGAGGAAATAGCTTATGTGCCTTTTAACGAATTGTTATCTGTTTCTGGTATTGATAAAAATATAGTTTATCAAATTAGAGAGGAAGCTAACAATGCTTTAAAAAAAAAGGAATCAGAAAAAAAAGAAAAATTAAAAAAAATGAATATTGAAGAAGCATTGTTAAATTTAAAAGGGATGAGTCGAGATTTAGCTATTAAATTAGCAAATATAAACATTTATTCTTTAGAAGAATTAGCTAATCAAGGAATTGATGACCTTAGTGATATTGAAGATTTAGATAGTGATAAAGCAGGTAAATTGATTATGGAAGCTCGTAATATTTGTTGGTTTGGTAGTAAGACCTGATAATAGGAAGAAATGGAATGGCAGATGTAAATTTACAATTATTATCAATAGAATTAAATGTTTCAGTAAAAAAAATAATTGATACTTTTTATAAGCTAGGTATATTGAAAAATATTCGTGATGTAATAACTCCACAAGAGAAAGTGGTATTGTTAAAATTTTTATATAAAAAAAAGAATATTTTTCAGGAATCATTTATTTTACAAAGAAAAATTCGTAGTTTTTTAAATGTTTCCAGTATCCGAGGAAAAAATAAATTGGTAAAAATTGAAATAAGGAAAAATCATACTTATTTTAAAAATAATATTAAACAAGATAGATTACCGACTGATAAAACAAATCTTAATTATGTTGAAAAAAACGAGGAGTTTTTAGTTATTAAAAGTAAAAAAAAATCTTTGATTAATATTAATCAAAAAAATAAAAAAGAATCAATTAATAAAAAAATACGTGAAGAGATTAATAATATAGGTGGTAATAAATTGAATGATAAATTAATTTCTTCTAAAAGAAATAAAAAAAATAATCGTGATTATAAAGTGAAAAATACAAAAAAAAATACAGATAGACGTAATATTTCTATAGAAGAAAAAAAAATATTTAAAGATATATTAAATAATAAAATAGATAAAGAAGAAATAAAAAAAGATTATCATTTAACTACATTTTTGCGTGCTCGTCAAGCAGAAGATGAAAATGATCGAGCAATTGAAGGTAATCGTCGTATTAGAAATAAAAAAACTAGAAATAACCGTTATAGAAAAAATAATAAAAATTTAGAGTCTAAAAAAGATCGTGAAGAAATAAAAACAGTAATGCGTATTGGGAAAAATAGTAAATTAAAAAATAAAGGTAGTATATTACAACAATTTTTTAAAAAGCCACTTCAAACTATTAATAGAGATATTATAATAGGTAATGAATTAACTGTATCTGAATTAGCTAATAAAATGGCAGTAAAAAGTTCAGAAGTAATAAAGAAAATGATGCAGTTAGGCTTAATGATTACTATAAATCAAATTGTAGATCAAGAAACAGCACAATTAGTAGCTGAAGAAATGGGTCATAAAGTTACTTTATATCGCGATAATGAATTAGAAGAATTATTACTGCAAGATAGAAAAATAAACAGTAATGCAATGAAATTAAGACCTCCAGTAGTTACTGTTATGGGACATGTTGATCATGGAAAAACGTCATTATTGGATTATATAAGATCAACTAAAGTTGTTTCTAAAGAAGCAGGTGGTATTACTCAACACATAGGTGCTTATTACGTAAAAACAAAAAAAGGTATTATTACTTTTTTAGATACACCTGGACATGCTGCTTTTACTTCGATGAGAGCAAGAGGAGCTAACATTACTGATATAGTTGTTTTAGTTGTTGCTGCTGATGATGGAGTAATGCCTCAATCTATAGAATCTATTCAGCATGCAAATGCTGCTAAGGTTCCTATTATTGTTGCTATTAATAAAATTGATAAAGTAGAAGGTTCTTTAGATCCGTTAAAGAAAGAATTAATAAAACATTCTATTATTCCTGAAGAATGGGGTGGTGAAAACATATTTGTTCCAGTATCAGCTAAATCGGGATATGGTATTAATAATTTACTCGATGCTATTCTATTACAGTCAGAGATATTAGATTTAAAATCTTTTTTTAGTGGTATGGCTAGTGGAGTTGTAATTGAATCTTTTCTTGATAGAGGTCGTGGTCCTATTGCTACTGTTTTAGTGCGTGAAGGTATATTAAGAAAAGGAGATATTTTACTATGTGGTTGTTCGTATGGTAAAGTTCGAGCAATGAGAAGTGAAACTAATAATAGTATAACAGAAGCAGGTCCTTCTATTCCTGTACAAATATTAGGTTTATCTAAGATACCAGATATAGGTGATATCTTTACAGTAGTTAATGATGAAAAAAAAGCTCGCGAAGTTGCTTTTTATAGACAAGGTAAATTTCGTGAAGTGAAATTAGCTAAGCAGAAAAAGATTAAATTAGAAAACGTATTTGATCATATTAAATCAGGGAAAACTTCTGAATTAAATATTGTTTTAAAATCTGATGTTCAGGGATCTTTAGAAGCAATTTCTGATTCTTTAATAAAATTATCTAATAATGAAGTTGAAATTAATATAGTGGGATCAGGTGTGGGAGGAATTACAGAGACAGATGTTTCTTTAGCAACAGCATCAAATGCTGTTATTCTTGGATTTAATGTTAGAGCAGATTCTTTAGCTAAACGAATGATTCTATTAGAAAATATAGATGTGCGTTATTATTCAATAATATATAAATTAATTGATGAAGTTAAAATAGCTATGTCAGGCAAGTTATCTCCTGAATATAAACAGGAAATTATTGGTTTAGCTGCAGTAAGAAATATATTTAAATCTCCAAAATTTTCATCTATTGCTGGTTGTATGGTAACTGAAGGTATTATAAAAAGAAATCATCCTGTACGTATATTAAGAAATAATATAGTAATATATGAAGGAGAATTAGAATCTTTACGTCGTTTTAAAGAAGACGTAAATGAAATTAGAAATGGTATGGAATGTGGCATTGGTATAAAGAATTATAATGATATTCGGATAGGAGATATAATAGAAGTATTTGAAGTTAAAGAATGTCAGAGAAATATTTAAATTACTATTATTGAATAAAAGAAATTTTAAAAAAAGATAATTTAGAGAATATATTATGTTGCAAGAAGTTAGCCGTTCTTCTAGAGTAGCCCAAGAATTAAAGAAAATATTGTCGTTTATTATCCAATATTCATTAAGAGATCCTCGTTTAAATACAATGATAACAGTATCTGAGGTTCTTTTATCTCCTGATTGTAAATATGCTAAAATTTTTGTTACTTTTTTAAATGATAAAAAAAAAATTATTATTACAGAAACTATTAAAATTTTAAATAATGCCACTGGTTTTATTAGAAAATTATTAAGCAAGAAAATAAAATTACGTATGACACCAAAATTATTTTTTATTTATGATGATTCATTTGCTAATGGTATTAAAATATCTAATATTCTTTCCAGTGTAATCAATAAAGAAAAAAAATGTTTTAATATTATTGATCATGATAAAGGGGAATAAATGTTTTTCCCCAAATTTAATTGTATGAATGGAGTGTTATTGGTAGATAAACCTTCTGGTTTGTCTTCTAATAATGTTTTACAGAAAATAAAAAAGTTATTTGATATTAAAAAAGCTGGTCATACAGGATCTTTAGATCCTCTTGCTACAGGTATGTTACCAATTTGTTTTGGGGAAGCTACTAAATTTGCACAATATTCAATTGATTCTGATAAATATTATAGAGTGATTGCTAAATTAGGTGAATCGACAACAACTTTTGATTCTGACGGTAGAATAACAAAAATTCGTTCAATTTCTTTTACTGATAATGAATTTAAAAAAGCGTTAAATCATTTTAAAGGGAAAATTAAACAATTACCTCCTTTATATTCTGCTATAAAATATAAAGGAATACCATTATATAAGTATGCAAGAAAAGGAATTTATATACCTCGTATAAAAAGAACAGTTGTGATATATCAATTAAAATGTATTAATAGAAGAAAAAATTTTTTTGAATTAGAAATAAAATGTTCTAAAGGGACGTATATTCGTACCATAATTGATGATTTAGGAGAATTATTAGGTTGTGGTGCACATGTAACGTTATTACGTCGTTTACAAGTTGGATGTTATCCAATTAGCAAAATGATTGCGTTAAATACATTGTATTCATTAACAAAAAACAATAACTTAATTGGAAAAAAAAATATATTTGATTTTTTAATGCCTGTTGATTCTCCTATTGCTTCATTTCCTAAGATTTCTATTTCTGGTGAAGTTGCGTTTTTTTTTAAAAAAGGGCAAGAGATTCAATATTTTCATAATTATAAAAATCAATTAGTACGGGTAATGGAAGAAAATAAATTTATTGGATTAGGTAAAAGTTATAATCAAAGTTGTGTAAAACCAATAAGGTTATTATCTATTATTAAATAATGTATTGATATTAATTAGAGTAATGTAAAATAAATTAAGATATTATACATCATTTACTTTAATGTATGGAGCATAAAATGTCTCTTTCTGAAACAGAAAAGAAAAAAATATTTCAAAAATATGGATTCAATGATAAAGATAGTGGAAAATCCGAAGTACAAGTAGCATTGTTAACTTCCCAAATAAATAGTTTACAAAATCATTTCTTAATGCATAAAAAAGATCATTCTGGGCGACGGGGTTTATTAAAAATGGTTTCTAAACGTAGAAAGTTATTAAATTACTTAAAAAGAAAGGATCTGGTTCGTTACAATGATATTCTTGAGTCCTTGCAACTTCGTCGTTAAAAGTTAAATATTTCAAATATTGATCGACTAATTTTATGCAATCAATAATATAATATTTTTAAGGATATACCGTTTTTTAAAAGGGCTAAATTAGCCCTTTTGCTGATATAATAAATCATGACAATATATGTCTATTTCAATTTGAAATTTAATCATATCTATTAGGTTGAATTGGTTATTAAAAAATTATATATTAAGGATGTTATTTTGCTAAACCCTATTGTTCGTAAATTTCAGTATGGTCGGCATACTGTTACTTTAGAAACTGGTATGATGGCACGACAAGCAACTTCTGCTGTAATGGTTAGCATGGACGATACTGCTGTATTTGTTACCATTGTAGGTGAAAAAATACCAAAAATAGGACAAAATTTTTTCCCTTTAACTGTTAACTATCAAGAAAGAACTTATGCTGCAGGAAGAATTCCAGGAGGATTTTTTCGTAGAGAAGGTCGTCCTAGTGAAAACGAAATATTAATAGCAAGATTGATAGATCGTCCTATTCGTCCTTTATTTCCTAAGACATTCTTTAATGAAATTCAAATAATAGCGACTGTAGTTTCTGTTAATCCTCAAGTGCATCCTGATATAGTATCGATTATTGGAGCATCAGCAGCATTAAGTTTATCTGGTATTCCTTTTAGTGGTCCTATTGGTGCAGCTAGAGTAGGATATATTAATAATAAATACATTTTAAATCCTACTGTAGATGAATTAAAATCGAGTTGTTTAGATTTAATTGTTTCTGGTACAGAAAATGCTGTCTTAATGGTAGAAGCTGAAGCTAATATATTAAATGAAGATAAAATTCTTAACGCTATTTTATTTGCACATAAACATCAGAAAGTGGTAATTGAAAATATTCGTTCTTTTTCGAATGAATATGGAAAATCTTCATGGAGTGTAAATACATTACCAATCAGTGATCATTTAAAGTTTCGTATATTAGAATTATGTAAAGATGAAATTAGTAATGCTTATAAAATTATTGAAAAGAAAGAAAGATTTGAACAGCTTAAATTAATTAAAGATAGTATAATAGAACGTTTAATGAATGAAAATATTTTTTCAGATACATCTGAAATTGAATATATTTTTTATGATATTGAAAGGAATGTTGTACGTGATCGTATTTTAAACGGAAAAGTACGTATTGATGGAAGAGAAAACGATATGATTCGTGCTTTAGATGTACGAACTGGTATTTTACCTCGAACACATGGTTCTGCTTTATTTACAAGAGGTGAAACACAAGTACTAGTTTCTACAACTTTGGGAACATCTCGAGATGCCCAAAATTTAGATGATTTGTTGGGTGATAAAACAGATAATTTTCTTTTCCATTATAATTTTCCTCCTTATTCTGTAGGTGAAATTGGTATGATAGGATCACCGAAAAGACGTGAGATAGGTCATGGAAGACTTGCAAAACGTAGTATATTAGCAGTTATGCCAAAAATAGAAGATTTTCCTTATACTGTACGAATAGTATCTGAAGTTACTGAGTCTAATGGATCTTCTTCTATGGCTTCAGTCTGTGGAGCATCGTTAGCTTTGATGGATGCAGGTGTTCCGATAACTTCTGCTATTGCTGGTATTGCAATGGGATTAGTAAAGGAAGGTGATAAATATGTTATATTATCTGATATATTAGGAGATGAAGATCATCTTGGTGATATGGATTTTAAAGTAGCAGGAACAAAAGAAGGTATTACTGCTTTACAAATGGATATTAAAATAGAAGGAATTACAAGTAATATAATGAAATTAGCATTATATCAAGCTAAAAGGGCCCGTTTACATATCTTGAATGTTATGGGAAAAGCGTTAAAAAATCCTCGTACTGATATTTCTGAATTTGCTCCACGGATACATACAATAAAAATTAATCCGGAAAAAATAAAGGATGTTATAGGAAAAGGAGGATCTGTCATTCGTATGTTAACTGAAGAAACAGGAACAACGATTGAGATTGAAGATGATGGTACAGTAAAAATTTCCGCAACTATTAAAGAAAAAGCTAATAATGCTATCCGCAGGATTGAAGAAATTACTGCTGAAATTGAAGTAGGTAAAATTTATATCGGGAAAGTAACACGGATAGTTGATTTTGGAGCTTTTGTATCTATTGGAATAGGAAAAGAAGGATTGGTTCACATTTCACAAATAGCTGAAAAAAGAGTGGAAAAAGTAACTAACTATCTTCAAATAGATCAAATAGTATCTGTTAAAGTATTAGAAGTAGATAGACAAGGGCGCTTACGTCTCAGTATTAAAGCTGCTGAATAAATATGTTACTAATGATAACAATGTATAATTGTATTGAAAAATATTTATATAAATTTTATATATATAAAATATTTTTTTAAAAAATATTTTAATTTGGAATAAAAAATTTATAGTAATTTTAATTATAAATATTACATCTAATATATTTTTTATTAAATAAATTTTCTTATATTATATGTATTTGTTATCATATTTCTTTTATAATTGTAGATAGTTTTATTTAAATTGTTTTTAATTTTTATTATTTCATTTTATACAGTGTACACTTTTAAACAAAATAAATTTTTATAGAAAATTGTATTAACTGGTATCTTTAACTTAAGAGGTACATGTACTGCATGACTCACACTGAAAATACATTTTTTGCTCTTGGTTTAAATTCTCAACTTATTCAAGCGTTAAATGAAATGGGGTATATCAAACCTTCTCCTATTCAATTAGCTTGTATTCCTCATTTATTATTAGGTAAAGATGTATTAGGTATGGCACAAACTGGTAGCGGAAAAACAGCTGCTTTTTCATTACCTTTACTTAATAATATTAAATTATCTTTAACAGCACCACAGATTTTAGTTTTAGCTCCAACTAGAGAATTAGCTGTACAAGTAGCTGATGCTTTTTCAAGTTTTTCAAAATACATATCTGGTATACAAGTTTTAGCATTATATGGTGGACAGAGATATGAATTGCAGTTAAGAGCACTTCGTCAAGGACCTCAAATTGTTGTTGGAACACCTGGTCGTTTATTAGATCATTTAAAAAGAGGAACTTTAAATCTTTCTAATTTACATAGTTTAGTTCTGGATGAAGCTGATGAAATGTTAAGAATGGGTTTTATAGAAGATGTGGAAACTATTATGGCTAAAATTCCAGCGAATCATCAAACAGCATTATTTTCTGCCACAATGCCTGATGTTATTCGTCGAATTTCACGTAGATTTATGAAAGAACCTAAAGAAGTACGTATTCAATCTAACATTTCTACTCGTCCTGATATTAAACAGAGTTATTGGATGGTGTATGGTCGTAAAACGGATGCATTGATACGTTTTTTAGAGGTAGAAGATTTTTCAGCTACTATTATTTTTGTAAGAACTAAAAATGCAACTTTGGAAGTTTCTGAAGCTTTAGAAAGAAATGGTTACAATAGTGCGGCATTAAATGGGGATATGAATCAATCTTTACGTGAACAAACATTAGCAAGATTGAAAAATGGACGTTTAGATATTTTAATAGCGACGGATGTTGCAGCTCGTGGTTTGGATGTAGATCGTATTAGTTTCGTTATAAATTACGATATTCCTATGGATTCTGAATCATACGTCCATAGAATTGGTCGTACAGGGAGAGCTGGAAGAACTGGAAGAGCTTTGTTATTTGTTGAAAATAGAGAACGTCGTTTATTAAGAAATATAGAACGTACAATGAAATTAAGTATTACAGAAGTAAATTTACCAACAACTGAATTATTAAGTCAACGTCGTCTTGAAAAATTTGCAAAAAAAGTAGAAAAACAATTAGAAAGTAAAGATTTAAAGGATTATCGTGCTTTATTATGTAAAATACAACCAGAAAGTGAATTGGATTTAAAGAATTTAGCAGCAGCTTTGTTAAAAATAGCTCAAGGAGAAAGATCTTTAATTGTTAAACCTGATTCTATAATACGAAAAAATGAAAGTTTTAATTCTTATGAAGATCGTCGCTGCGATAATGTTAGAATTAATAAAATGCGTCGTGATCGTCGAGGACATAATAAAAATATTGATTTGTATAAGATTGATGTTGGTCGTGATGATGGTGTGGAAGTTCGACATATAGTTGGTGCTATTGCTAATGAAGGGAATATTAGTAGTCGTCAAATTGGTAATATAAAATTATTTTCTTCTTATTCTACAGTTGAATTACCTTTTGGTATGTCTAAAGATTTATTACAACGTTTAATTCGTACTCGTATTCTTAATAAACAAATCAATTTAAAACTATTAAATCGTGATCATTATAGCGTTTCCAATAGAAAAACTATACGTGGTGTCGGAGACCATTTAGATGTTCGCAGACGTAATGAACGTTACGTAAATTCCAGAGGAATTCGCCGAGATAATAAAAATCATTTCTCATTTCGTCGTCGTAATATTTAATAAGTTGTTAATTTTATTTATGCCACTTTGTGGCATATTTTTTATATAATTAATGAATATAAAAATGAATTTTAAAAAATATTTTTATAAATTTATAATTTCTTGATGAATAGTATCACATTTTTTAATTAGATATAGCTAAAGCTTCTATTTCAATTTTTACATTTTTAGGTAATGCTGATACTTGTACACACGATCTTGCTGGAAAAGTAGTTATTTTATGTTTCAAAAAAAATTTTTCATAAACTGTATTTACAATTTCTAGTTGATTAATGTCTGTTAAAAAAATAGTTGTTTTAGCGATGTTTTCTATTTTAAATCCAGAAGATTTTACTATTGATAAAATATTATTTAAAGTGGTTTTTGTTTGTTTAATAATGTCTTTTTCTATTTTTCCAGATTCTAAATTAATGGGAATTTGTCCTGATAAAATCAGTAATTTTCCTATTTTTATAGCTTGAGAGTATGGTCCTATCGGTTGAGGAGCATTTTTGGTTAATATTGGAATTAACATGTATATCCTGTTTCTTATTGAGTTAATGATTTACATTAGAATATAATATATTACGTTATTGAAAATTTATTTATTATTTTATATATGAATAAAATATATATAATGATATATATTTATATATATAGAATATGTTAAATATATATTATTAAGAAAATAATAATTTTTATAGTTTTTATTAAAAATATAATTTTTTAATTGTATAGAAAATATGAACTATTTTAGATTATTATTTAATTATTATCAATAATGTCTTGAAATATATATAAAATTTTAAATTAAAAAAATTAAAATAATTTTTTAATCAAACTTTTGTGCTGTTTTTATTAAATTAAAAAATGAAAGAGTATTTATAATACATTTTTATATTGTTTGTTCTGAATAATATAAAAATTTTCTTAAATTTTATTATGTTAAATATACCATATTTTTTATTTAATTTTAATAATTTAAAAAAAATTTCAGTTATTAATTTTATTTTTAAAAAAGATTAACAAGAATAATTATTTTTTATGAGAGTAGCAATCAAGATGGCTTTTATAGTATGCAATCTATTTTCAGATTGTTCAAAAATAGTATTTGAATGTTTTTCAAATATCGAATGAGTAATTTCTATTCCTGAACATAAATTAAATTTTTCTGATATTTTTTTCCCTAAAATAGTATTTTTATCGTGAAAAGCAGGTAGACAATGTAATATTTTAACATTTTTGTTTTTAGTTAATTTAATCATATTGTTATTTATTTGGTATTTTTTTAGTAATTGAATTCTATCTGTCCATAATTTATCGCATTCTCCCATAGATACCCAAACATCTGTATATATAAAATCTACATTTTTTACGCCCTCTTCAACGTTTTCAGTGCATAGTATGGTACCTTTGTTTTCTTTTGACATTAATCGGCATTGAGAAAAAAATTGCTTGTTAGGCCAACATTGTTTAGGAGCTACTAGTCTTAAATTTAGTCCAGTAATAGCTGCTGCTTCTAACATAGTATTGCTTATATTATTATTAGCATCACCTACATAAGCACAACTAATTTCTCTTAATTTTTTTTTAGGTAGTATTTCTTGCATAGTTAACAAATCTGCTAATATTTGAGTAGGATGAAATTGATCTGTCAATCCGTTCCATACTGGAATTGTAGCAAATTTAGCTAAGATATTGATTATATTATGATTATGTCCTCTATATTCTATTCCATGATACATACGACTTAGTACTTTTGCTGTATCTATAATGGACTCTTTATATCCTAGATGGGTATTACCAGGTCCTAAATAAGTTACATTAGCTCCTTGATCAAAAGCTGCTACTTCAAATGCACATCTGGTTCTGGTTGATTCTTTTTCAAAGATTAAAACAATATTTTTTTTTTTCAAATATTGGGTTTCTTTTTCATTTTTTTTTAATTTTTTTAATTTAGAAGATAAATTAATTAAATATTGTATTTCTGAATTTTTAAAATCTAATAATCTGAGAAAACTGCGGTTATATAAAGTTGACATATTAAATATCTACCTACTTATTTTTAGTATCAGTGGTTAATAATTTGATATATGTTATATATATACATATTTTATTAAATTATTCTTTAAAAGTGAAATATATACAATTTTTATTAAAAATGTTAGCATTTTAAAAATAATTAACTAATTTTACTATTTTAGTCGATATTTTTAAATATGATTATATTTGATATATTTACTATTATGTATTTAAAATTATTCAGTCTATCAAATTTTTGATAAATAATTTTTATAAAAAATAAAATTATATTTTTAATTTTTATATGTTAAATTTATATTTTTAATATTTGATTTAAAGAAACATTTTAAAATATAGTGATTATTATTAAATATATATTAATATATATATTTGATCAATTAATTTAAAAAAATAACATATATCATTAATTAAAAAGTAATCTTTTTTAGAAATATATTTTTTTAGTAAATTAATTGATATTCTGTAATAATATAAAATATTTTATAAGTATATATTTAGGTGTATATTATGAAATTTCATATAAATTATTTAAGTATAGAAAAATTAAAAAATGAATGTCTTATTGTAGGTGTTTTTGAAGATAAAAAATTACCATTTTCTACTAAACAATTAGACGAAATTAGTCAAGGATATATTAATAAATTTATTATGTCGGGTGAATTAAATGGAAGAATAAATCAATCACTGTTATTGTATCATGTTCCGTATGTTTTTTCTGAGCGTGTTTTATTGATTGGGTGTGGAAAAGAATCAGAGTTTGATGAAAGAAATTATAGAAAGGTAATATTTAACAGTATTAAAATTTTAAAAAATACATCTGCTACAGAAGCGGTATGTTTTTTAAATGATTTATATGTGAAAAATAGAAACATGTATTGGAAGATTAGAGTTGCTGTAGAAGTAATTGATAGTGCTTTATACGATTTTAGTATATTAAAAAATGAACAAAAAAAAGAAAATATTGTGTTACACAATATGTTTTTTAATATATATAAGAAATCGGAAATGATTTCTGGAGAAGTAGCAATAAAACACGGATTCATTATTAATCAAGGAATAAAAATAGCAAAAGATCTTGCTAATTTACCACCGAATATTTGTACGCCAAGTTATTTAGAGATCAAATCACAAAATTTAGTAAAAAAGAATAACAAAAAAATAATAATAGAAATTATAGATGAAATAACACTTAAAAATTTAGGAATGAATGCTTATTTATATGTGGGGAAAGGTTCAAAAAATAAACCTTGTATGTCAGTAATTAAATATAATGGTAGTTATGATAAAGCTAGTAAACCAATTGTTTTAATTGGTAAAGGTGTAACATTTGATTCTGGAGGTATTTCTATAAAGTCTTCTAGATCAATGGATGAAATGAAATATGATATGTCAGGAGCTTCTGTTGTATATGGATTAATGCATATAGTTTCTCAATTAAAATTACCTTTAAATGTAGTGGGAATTTTAGCTTGTTGTGAAAATATGCCAGGAGGAAATGCTTATCGTCCTGGAGACATAGTTACAACAATGTCAAAAAAAACTGTAGAAATTTTAGATACTGATGCTGAAGGTCGTTTGATATTATGTGATGTATTAACTTATGTAGAAAGATTTAATCCAAGTATCGTGATTGATATAGCGACTTTAACGGGTGCATGTGTAGTTGCTTTAGGTCATTATGTAAGTGGTTTATTTTCTAATGATGATTTATTAGCTAATGATATATCATTAGCTGGTGAATTAACTAATGATAAAGTATGGCGGCTACCTATATTTCGTGAATATTATAGTGATTTAGATTCTAATTTTGCAGATATTGCTAATATCGGTTGTAGATCTGCAGGAGCAATAACTGCTGCATGTTTTTTATCTAATTTTACGAAAAAATATATATGGGCTCACATAGATATAGCTGGGACAAGTTGGAAATCTGGTAAGGAAAAGGGATCAACAGGTCGACCTATTTTATTACTTTCTCAATTTTTATTAAATAAATCTGGTTTAAATTTAAATAATTAAAATTATATCAATTTTTTAATAATAGTTTTTAATAATATTGAATATTATTCACTTTAGTACATATTTTATGTATATAAAAATTTTTTAACAATTATTATATATTGTATAAATAATTTTATTACACAGTAATATGTCCTTTATCTAAATTTATACTTAATAATAAAATTAAAGTTCTTTTATAAAAATAAATATGAAAAAAAATTTTAATCCTCAAGAAATTGAAAAAATATTGTATAATTTTTGGGAAACAAACGGATTTTTTAAAACCAATAAAAAGTGTAATAAAAAAAATTTTTGCATTATGATTCCGCCTCCTAATATTACTGGTAGTTTACATATGGGTCATGCTTTTCAGCAAACGATAATGGATATTTTAATCCGCTATCACCGTATGCAAGGTGATAATACTTTATGGCAAGTAGGTACAGATCATGCTGGGATTGCTACACAAACAATAGTTGAGAGAAATCTTATTTTAAAAGAAGGGAAAAATCGTCTTGAATATTCAAGATCTGATTTTGTAAAAAAAATATGGAATTGGAAAGAAAAATATGGTAGTAAAATAATTTCTCAAATGCGTCGATTAGGTAATTCAATTGATTGGGATCGTGAACGATTTACTTTAGATCCTGTGATATCTAATGCGGTAACGGAAGCTTTTATTGCTTTATATAAAGATAATTTAATTTATAGAAAAAAAAGATTGGTAAATTGGGATCCTAAAATTCAAACTGTTATTTCTGATTTAGAGGTGGAAAATCGTCTTACAGAAAGTTTTATATGGTATATAAAATACCCTTTATTTGAGGATTGTTCAAATTTTTATAATAAAAAATATTTAGTTGTAGCAACAACTCGTCCTGAAACTTTATTAGGTGATGTAGCTGTAGCAGTGAATCCTGAAGATAACAGATATTCTAAATTATTAGGAAAACATGTTGTAATTCCTATAATTAATCGTGTTATACCTATTATTTTTGATAAGCATGCTAATTTAAACAAAAATACTGGATGTGTTAAAATCACTCCGGGTCACGATTTTAATGACTATAGAGTAGGATTAAGACATAAATTACCAATGATTAACATTTTGACATTTGATGGAAAAATACGTGATATTCCTGAAATTTATGATACCAATAGTATTAAAAATAATGTTAGTTATGATTTTATCCCTAAAAAATTTAAACATTTAAATCGTTTTGTTGCAAGAGAAAAAATAATTTATGAAATAAAATTATTAGGATTACTAGAAAAAATAATGCCATACAAAAATATGATTCCATATGGAGATCGTAGTGGAGATATCATTGAACCTATGTTAACTGATCAATGGTATTTACGTACTTCTCAATTAGCTCCAATGGCTATAAAAGCAGTTAAAAAAGGTTTTATTAGTTTCATCCCCAAACAATATAATAATTTGTATTTTTCTTGGATGGATAAAATTCAAGATTGGTGTATTTCTAGACAGTTGTGGTGGGGTCATCGTATTCCCATTTGGTATGATGATAACAAAAATGTTTATATAGGGAAAAATGAAGCAGAAATTCGTAAACAGTACTCTGTTTCTGATCATGTAAAATTAATACAAGAAGAAGATGTATTAGATACATGGTTTTCTTCTAGTTTATGGACTTTTTCTACATTAGGTTGGCCAGATAAAACTGATTTATTAGATTTTTTTCATCCTACTAATGTATTGGTAAGTGGTTTTGATATTATATTTTTTTGGATTGCTCGAATGATAATGTTAACAATGTACTTTTTAAAAGATAAGAGTGGTCAACCTCAAGTTCCATTTAAAACTGTGTATATCACAGGTTTAATTCGGGATGAACAAGGAACAAAAATGTCTAAATCAAAAGGTAATGTAATTGATCCAATAGATATGATTGATGGTATCACTTTAAAAGAGTTAATTAAAAAACGTACTAAAAACATGTTAAAACCAAATTTAGCAAAAGTAATAAAAGAAAGAACAAAAAAAATATTTCCACAAGGTATTGTTGCTACAGGTACTGATGCATTACGTTTTACTTTTTCTGCTCTTGCTTCGGTAACACGAGATATTGTTTGGGATATGAATCGGTTAAAAGGATATCGAAATTTTTGTAATAAATTATGGAATGCAAGCCGATTTATTTTGATGAATGTTCAACGTGAAGAATTAATAATAAAAAAAGATTCTTATAAATTATCATTGGCTGATCAATGGATAAGATTAGAATTTAATTCTACAGTAAAAATATTTCGTTATGCTTTAGACAATTATCGATTTGATAATGCAGCCAAGGTATTGTACGATTTTGTATGGTATAAATTTTGTGATTGGTATTTAGAATTTTCTAAAATTGTTATGAGTCATACTAATACTGTAAATTTAATAGGTACTAAATGTACTTTAGTACATATATTAGAATCTTTATTGCGATTAGCTCATCCAATTATTCCTTTTATTACTGAAGAAATTTGGCAACGTATTAAAGTATTAACTAATATTAAAGATAAAAGTATTATGTTACAAAATTTTCCTAAATATAACAGTAAATTAGTAAATGAATCGGTTATTAATGACATGACATGGATTCAAAGTGCCATCACAGCAATAAGAAATATTCGTGCTTCTATAAAAATTATTTCAAATAAATTAATTCCTGTTCTATTCCAAAATGTTAATTCTAAAGTCAAAAGAATTATTCATTTACATGGTAATTATTTAAAAATATTAGCTAATGTAGAAAGTATCACCATTTTATCATCTTTAAGCAAAACTCCTTTATCTATCACAAAAGTGATAGATGGTGCAGAAATATTAGTTCCGATAACAGGAGAATTAAATAAAAAATTAGAAATTAATCGTTTATATAAAGCAATTGATAAAATCAATATAAGTTTACAAAGATTAGAATTTACATTATCTAATAAAAAATTTATTATGTATGCACCTCAAGAGATAATTGAAAAAAATAAATTAATTTCAGATAGATTGAAAGATAAGAAAATTAAATTGATAAAAAGAATTGAATTAATATCAGATATTGATAAATGACATTTATATTTATAAAAAATATATTTCATTAACCATTATATATATTTTAAAAAAAATATTTTTTATTTTTATACATGTAATTATAAAATTAATTTTATTTACATAAAAACATTTAAGTATTAGATATTAATAGTTGATAATTATCTATTAGGAAAATATCAAATGTCATTTTTACACAATCGTATTCCAAATCATATTTTAAAAAATCGTATGTTACTCGATACTGAAAAACGTGTAACCGTATCTTTTTATAAATATTGTATAATTAATTTTCCTAAAAAATTTAGAGATAATTTGTACGTACATTTTAGTAAATTAAAAATTTTGGGAAGAATATTTATATCTGAAGAAGGTATTAATGCGCAAATCAGTGTTCCTGTTAAATTTTATTCTTTAATGAAGTTACATTTAAAAAAAATACATCTTGATTTCAGCAATTTAAGAATGAATCTAGCTTTAGATAATAAGAAATCTTTTTGGGTGTTACGTATAAAAGTAAGAAAAAAAATTGTATCAGATGGTATTGATGAAAATATAAAGTTTAATCCTAACAATGTTGGTATATATTTAAAAGCAAAAGAAGTAAATAATATGTTAAATGATAAAAATGTAATTTTTATTGATGTACGTAATCCATATGAATACGAAGTAGGTCATTTTAAAAAATCAATATCGATTCCTGCTAATACTTTTCGTGATCAGTTAAGAATAATGATTGATTTATTTAAAGATTATAAAGATAAAAAAATTGTTATGTATTGTACAGGTGGAATTCGTTGTGAAAAAGCTACTTTTTGGATGAAGTACAATGGGTTTAAAAAAATATATCATATTGATGGTGGTATTATCGGATATTTTCATGATGCTAAAAAAAATAAATTACCAATATTTTTTGAAGGGAAAAATTTTGTTTTTGATGCACGTTTGGGAGAAAGAGTATCTGATCAAGTAATATCTTATTGTCATCAATGTGGACTGAAATGTGATTCTCATGTTAATTGTAGATATAATTTATGTCATTCTCTTTTTATTCAATGTTATAGATGTAGTGTTAAATTCCAAAGTTGTTGTTCTGAAAAATGTTTGTATAATTTAATCTCACAAAATAAAAATTCAAGGTCTTTAGAAGTAATTTAAATTTATTAAATTTGTATTTTAAAATTAATAATTTTATTTATATCAATATTTTAAAATTATTATCCAAATAGTACTAATATTATTTAATAGATTAAAATTTAAAAATTATTAAAGATAAAAGATGTTTTTATGATTATTAAATGTTTTAATTATCAGAGTAATTTTTATTTTTATTAATATTCAAATAATTTTTATCTTAAGCATTGTTTATTATTAAATTTTTAATAAGAGTCAATATTATTTCAATATATATTAACAATGTTTTATTATCATATTAATCATGTTAATTTTTATTAAATATTATGATATATATTTTTTATATGGCATATAAGTCATTTTTATAATATTAAAATAATTTTATATTTTTTATACGTTAAATTTAATTGAAAAATTGTTTTATAATATCATGTTATTTTTTATAAAAAATAATATTTTATGATATATTATGTTATTTTTAAATATTTTTTAAATTTTATTTAAAAATTTTTAGAAATAACATAATAAAGTATTTTTAAAAATTAAAAAATTACTAAAAAATTAATTTAATATAAAAAAAATTTTATTTATACTAAATATATTTGTTTTATTTTTTAATAAATTAAATATATTTAAACTCAATTTTTATGATTAAATATTTATTCTTTTAAAACTTGTAAAAATATTAATTATTTATTATCTGGATTATTCATGGAAATTTAGAGATATTATCAATATAAGATAAAAATTAAAGTTAATTATAAATTAATTTTTAAAAAATTTACTAACTACAAAATTATTTTTTAAAATATTTTAATTTTTAAAAAATATCTATTGATTTTTATTTTAGAAAAAATTAATTTTATTTAAGTATTTTAATAAATTAATATACAGTATTTATGAAATTAAATTTTTTGTTATTTTTATAATTTAATGGATTAAAATTATAGTTAGATATCTAAATGATTTAATATTTTAGAAAAAATTATGTATATATAAAAATTTTTGTAATGTACCGTATTAATAATTGGGTTATAAAATTAATATTTGTAAGAAATAAAATATATACTTATTAATTTTAATTTTTTAAAATAGAAAATATTAAATTTTATAAAATTATAGTATCATAGTTATGATAATTAAAATTATAAATAATACGTCTTAATTTTTTATCATTATTGAAATTTATTATTTTTATAAAATATTTTTTTAAAATTTAATTTTAAATTATATATAATTTCATTATGGAAAAAATTATGAAAACAGTATCGATAGCAAATTTTTATCTCCATCGTATTCCAGTTAATAGTATCATTAAAGTTCAAGGATGGATACGCAGTAAAAGAGATTCAAAATCTGGCATATCATTTCTTAATGTTTATGATGGATCATGTTTTAATTCAATTCAAGTAGTAGTTAGTCATGATTTAGTTAATTATGCGGAAATATTGCGTTTAACTACGGGTTGTTCGGTTTCTATTATTGGTAGCTTAATTTTATCACCTGGTAAAAAACAAAATTATGAAATTCAAGCCACAGTAGTTGAGGTTATTGGTTGGATTGAAGATCCTAAAAGTTATCCTGTTTCAGCAAAAAAACATACTGTTGAATATTTAAGAGATATTGCTCATTTAAGGCCTCGTACTAATTTTATTGGAGCAATTACTCGTATTAGACATACTTTAGTGAAAGCATTACATGATTTTTTTGATAAAAAAGGATATTATTTAATTGCTACACCGATTATAACAGAAACAAATGCTGAAGGAGCAGGTGAAATGTTTAGAGTATCTGCAACAGATATGAAAAATATTTCTAAAAATATTAATTTTTGTAAAGATTTTTTTGGAAAAGAATCTTTTTTAACTGTATCTGGACAATTAACTTTAGAAACTTATGCTTGTGCTTTATCTAAAGTATATTCATTTGGACCTGTTTTCCGTGCAGAAAACTCAAATACCAGTCGACATTTAGCAGAATTTTGGATGTTAGAAGTAGAAAAATCTTTTTCGACATTAGAAGATATGCATTTATTATCTGAAGAAATGTTAAAATATATAGTATCGGTTGTTTTAAAGGAATGTGAATCAGATATTTTATTTTTTAAAACATCTTATGAACTTAATATTTTAAATAGATTAAGAAATTTTTTAGAAAATGATTTTGTTAAAATTAATTATAAAGATGCGATAGAAATTTTACTTTCATCAAAGATTAAATTCCAAAGATCTGTTTTTATGGGAGTTAATTTATCCACAGATCATGAACGGTATATAGTAGAAAAATATTTTAAAAAACCTGTAATAATTAGTAATTATCCAAAAGATATAAAAGCATTTTATATGAGATTAAATACAGATAAAAAAACAGTAGCAGCAATGGATATATTATTACCTGGTATTGGAGAAATTATAGGTGGATCGGAAAGAGAGGAAAGACTCGAAATTTTAGATAATCGGTTAATAGAGTTAGGATTAGAAAAGAAAAATTATTGGTGGTATCGTGATTTAAGACGCTATGGGACAGTCCCTCATGCGGGTTTTGGCTTAGGAATAGAACGTTTAATAGTTTATATTACAGGAATTAAAAATATAAAGGATGTAATTCCTTTTCCAAGAACTGTTGGTCATGCTAATTTTTAATTAATCATAAATGCACATTTAATATTTTTTGTAAAATAAATTAATAATTTTAATTTTTTAAAACTAACTGAAATTATGAGGTAATAAACAATAATGATAAATTATATTTTTTTGCTAATTATAATTCCATTTTTATTAATCATAAACACGGCTAATGCTGTAGAAATATATAATAAAAATGGTAATAAATTAAAAATTTATGGAGGAATGAATCAAAAATATCAATTTCTTGATTTTTCTAGCTCTACGACTAAAAAATATGATAAAGATCCTAGTGAATATATGCTTGGTTTATTTGGAGAAACAAAAATAAATAACGAATGGTCAGGATATAGTTGTTTAGAATATAGAGGAAAAGGTTTTGTTTCAGAAAATAGCATAGATAACAATCTTAATAATAAAATCAGTTTAGGACTAATAGGTTTTAAATTTAGAAAATGGAGTTCTTTAGATTATGGTAGAAATCATGGTGTTATATATGATGCTAAATCGTTAACAAATCGCCATTCTTTTATTAACGTTGATCATGTATTTAAAGAAAACGATGTTTTTTTAATGGATAGAGCAAGTAATTTAATAACTTACCATAACTATAATTTTTTTGGTTTATCCAATAATTTAACTACTAGTTTACAATATCAAGAGAAACATAAAAATAGTAATTCTATGCAGGAAAATGGAAGTGGATGGGGTAGTTCAATAAAATATGATAATAAAAAAGGGATAACAGCAGTAGCTTCTTGGTTTTCTGAAAATCGTACTTCACGTCAAATTATTGATGGTCAAGGAGATAGTGCTGATGCATATGGAGTAGGCGTAAAATATGAAAAAAATCATGTGTATATGGCAGCTTTTTATGGAGAAGGACGAAATATTACACCATATGCGAAGTTCACAAAATTTGCTGGTGAATCAGGTAATTTAGAATTATTTGGTGAATATGATTTTGATAATGGTTTAAGTTCTTCTTTAACATATTCTGAATCTTATGGTAATAATATGAAATCTATTAATTCTACGTTATTTAGTAAAAAAAGAATTTTTAGTAGACAAATGAACATTTCCAGTCATTATAATTTCAGTAAAAAGATATATACTTATATAGATTATAAGTTAGATTTTTTGAAATATAATCAAGATATTAATGTTCCTGATGAATCTCATGATAATATTTTAAGGGCTGGTATGGTTTATAAATTTTAATAAAATACCTATGTTTTATTATTATATAATTGAATTATTTTTATAATATATTAAAGGAATACTTCCATATCTCTGCTGATTTTTTATTGCACTATAAATGTAGTAATTTTATTTTTCTTAAGTATTATTAAAAAATAAAATATTCAGCAGAGAAAAATTTATTTATAAACAATTATTTTATTAAGTTAATTATTAATGATTAAAAATTTTATATTAGAAACATAATTTCTAGATATGGTATTGTATCTTTAACATTTTTAATAGGATTGTTAAAATTTTTAGTATTTTTGTAAGAAATATTTCCTTTAATTTCTAAAATATTTTTTTATATTTTTTTTTTAATATATAAAAACTAATTTAATTGAGTTAATAAAATATATTTAATCAATTATATCTAACAATTTTTTTGAATTTTTAAATATATATTTTATAATATATCTCCTAGATATTCACCTCCAAGTAAATGTAAATGTAAATGAGGGATTTCTTGACCTCCATTTTTGTTACAATTTAATATTAAACGGTATCCTGTTTGATCTATGCCTATTTTTTTTGCTATTTTAATAGCTGTGGTAAATATATGGGTTAGTATATTTTCATTCTTTTCATTTATATCATTTGCTGAAGTAATTAATGTATTTGATATAATCAAAATATGTACAGGCGCTTTTGGTTTGATATCTTTAAACGCTGTTACTATTTTATCTTGATATATAATATCAGCTTTAATTTCTTTTTTTAAAATTTTTAAAAAAATATTTTTTTGATTCAAAATTTAATTTTCTTTTTTAATTAATAATATATCTATATTACATTATAATTATATATTGTTCTTGTTAATTAATCATATATTTTAATATATATTTTATGTTGATAAAAAATAAGGGCAAGTATTGAATTCTTACCCTTTGATGTATTTTCATAACTGAAGTATATAATGATCCATAGCTGTTTTTAGATTGTCAGATTTTGTTCCGAAGACAACTTGAACTCCTGATCCAGATATAACTATACCAGCAGCTCCGAGTTGATATAGTTCTTTTTTATTTACTTTAGATACGTTAATTACAGTAACACGTAAACGTGTAATGCAAGCGTCTAAATGTTTTATATTATTTTTTCCACCAAATGCTTTGATAAGATATGGTGCCATTTCATCTGCATTTTTATTAAAGAAAACGTTGTTTGTTTTTTCTCGTCCCGGTGTTTTTAAATTTAATTTTTTTATTAAAAAATAAAAAATACAATAATATACAGTACCATACATTAAACCTATTATTGGAAAAAGCCATATTCTGTTACTATTTCCACTGAGAATAATGAAATCTATGATTCCATGAGAAAAACTTGTTCCTGCTCGCATATCCAGTAAAATACAAACTGGAAAAGCCAAACCTGCTAATATAGAATGTATAACGTATAACATTGGAGATGCTAAGATAAAAGAAAATTCTATAGGTTCTGTTATTCCAGTTAAAAAAGCTGTTAATGCTGCAGATAACATGATTCCTCCAATTTTAGCTCTATTTTTTAAATTAGCAGTGTGCCATATAGCAATAGCTGCAGCAGGAAGACCATACATCTTAAAAATAAAACCACCTGATAATTTTCCTGCAGTATTATCCCCTGCCATATATCTAGCAATATCGCCGTGGAATATTTGTCCCATATTATTGGTATATTCTCCTATTTGCATTTGAAATGGAACGTTCCATATATGATGCAATCCAAAAGGGACTAAAGCTCTTTCTACTATTCCATAAATAGTAAAAGCAAAAATAGGATTTTGATAAGCAGCCCATTGGGAAAATATTTGAATACATTTTCCAATTGGAGGCCATATTAAAGCTAAAATTACACCTATTATTATGGCAGTAATACCTGATATGATTGGAACAAAACGTTTTCCAGAAAAAAAACCTAAATATTCTGGTAATTGGATTCGATAAAATCGATTAAACATGTATGCTGAAATTGATCCGGCTATGATACCTCCTAAAATTCCAGTATCTATAAGATTTTTGTTATTTATTTCTGTTATCGGTATATTTAAGAATATAGGTGTTACAACAGATAAAGTTTTAACCATAATGCCGTAAGCGATTACTGAAGCTAATGCCGATACTCCATCATTATTTGTAAATCCAAGAGCAACTCCTACAGCGAATATTAACGGCATGTTAGAAAATACAGAACCTCCTGATTCTGCCATAATTCTAGAAAAAATATCTGGAATTATGCTAAATTTAGCTGATCCTATTCCAAGTAAAATACCAGCGATTGGTAAAACTGATACTGGTAACATCAGTGATTTACCTATTTTTTGTAGGTTAGAAAATGTATTTTTAAACATTTATAGAAACTCCTGAATATTGAGAAATAATTGATGTGTACTTATACGTGTGTATTTTATTGTAAATAAAATTAGTATTGATTTTAGTTGGTAAAAATAATTTTTTTTAATATTTCTATTCTTATATTTGCAATATGCTCAAGATTTTAACATGAAATATATATCGTAATATTACAATAGATAGTTTATTTATATTTTTACTATTTAATAAAATTGAATTTTTATTTTTTATCTTTTAACTGGAAGAGTTTATAAAAATTTTTTTGTGTAATTTCTGTAAAATATTCCATGTTAATTTTTCTTAGTTTCACAATGTAATCAGCTATATATTTTAAATAAGATGGTTGATTTTCTTTTCCACGTTTTGGTACAGGGGTTAGATAGGGAGAATCGGTTTCTATTAGTAAACGGTCTAAAGGTATGTATTTTGCTGTTTTACGTATTTCATCTGCATTTTTAAAAGTAATGATTCCTGAAAAAGAGATATAGAATCCCATATCTAATATTTTTTTAGCAGAAGATATATTTCCAGTAAAAGAATGTATAATTCCTTTGCATGTTTTTGATTCTGTTTCTTTTAAAATAGATAAGGTATCATCGATAGATTCTCTAGTATGCACTATAAGTGGTTTATTTAATTTAATACTAGTTTGAATATGTTTACGAAATACGTATTTTTGTTCCTTTTTATTTTTTTTTTGGTAATAATAATCTAGACCAGTTTCTCCTAATGCAATAACATCATTTTCTTGTGCCAGTTTTTTCAAAAACTTTAAATTTATTTTATTATTCTTATCTAAGTATAAGGGATGAATTCCACATGAGAATAAAATATTTTTGTGATTTCCTATTTTTTTTTTATGTGTAGAAAATTTTTTATAGAAGTGGATATTGTTAAAATTAGACCTATATTATTTTCAATGGATTTTTTTAATATATTTTCTATTCCGTAATGTGTTTTTGCTTTTTTTAGGAGATCTATATGACAATGTGAATCTATTAAAAATATATTTTTTTTTGATGAGATTAATTTATTAAAGTTTTTCATTATAAAATATTTTTTTTTCCCAATTTAATAATTGTTCTGCTAATAATAATTCATAGTTAATTCCCATAATATGTGTTAGTCTGTGTCGACACATTATCCAAGACTGAATACTATGATCTAAAAACGTAATAGTACAATTTAAAGATAAATATATAATAAAATTTTTTTTATCTAAATTTTGTATGTATGGAAATAAATTATATTTCCATTTAATGACATCAAATAGTAAGTAACAAAGCCAATCTATATAAATAGATACATATATGTTTTTTTTAGTAAAAAAAAATAATAAATTAAACAATTTTTTTTTGTAAATAGCATTTTCTAAATTAAAAAAAAATAATTTTCTTTCTGACCATAAATTTCCTTGAATTATTTTTTTTGCTAAAAGAGGAGCACCTTCTGTAATGCGTAAAGCTGTCAAAGATAGTAATTCATTTTTACAATAATTATTTTTTTTTAACCAAATTAAACTTTTTTTTTCTGAAGGTGGAAATAAAGTATATGAAAAACAGCGACTACGTAAAGTTGAAGATATATTGAGTGCATTATAATTTACAATAAAAAACCAGGTATTTTTAGGAGGTTCTTCTAAAATTTTTAGCAAAGCACAAATTCCTGAATTAGAAATATATGAAATATCTGGTATCCATATTATTTTTTCTCCATTTTGTTGAGATGTCTGAGATACTTTATCAATAATTTTTCTGATTATATCAACACTTAATATATTAGTTTTACTTTTTATTTTTAGTTGGTACCAATCAGGATGATTATTAGACATCATTAAATAACAACTATGACATTTACCACAACTTTTTATGTCTTTTCGATTTTTACATAACAACCAACGAGTAATAGCCCAAAAAAGATTTAGCACACCTATGCCTCTACATGTGTTAATTAAGATAGCATGATGGGCCTTTCCTATTTGATGTTGTTGTATAATCTCTTTATAAGGTTTTATTAACCAAGGATACCAATTTATAAGCATTTTTTTTTAACCAATTTTTTAATTTTTTTTGTAATATTTCTTTGACAATTTCTATATTTTGATTAGTATTAATAGTAATAATATTGGGATTAGATTTTACTAGTTCTAAATATTTTTCTCTAGTACGTATAAAAAAAATTAATTTATTATTTTCTATGCGATCAGGGACACCTCTGGCATAAACACGTTGTAGACCTATTTTAGGATCAACATCTAAATAAAAAGTTAAATGTGGTTGAAATTTTCCTAATAATATTTTATGTAATTTAAAAATTTTTTTTATATCTATGTTACCACCTCCGCCTTGGTAAGCAAAAGAAGACAAATCATGACGATCACTAATAACCCAAGTTCCTTTTTTTAGTGCAGGTTTTATTATATTTTCAACTAATTGAATTCTAGCTGCATACATTAATAATAATTCGCTAGTATTAATTAATTTTTCTTTATGATTTTTTTTTATTAAAGAACGTATTTTTTCAGAAATAGGAGTACTACCGGGTTGACGTACATAAATGATGTTTTTTATATTGTTTTTTTTTAATATTTTTGATATAAGTAAACAAGAATTAGTTTTTCCAGATCCTTCTATACCTTCAACTACAATAAATTTACCATTATTCATTTGATTAAATCACTTATATGCATTTTACTTAAATTGAATTCAATAAAACTAAAATTATTATTTCTGTATTGATTAATGTTAAAATATGCAGTATTTTTTAATTTTTTATTTTAAAAATTGATTTAAATGAAAGAAATTAATTTGATTTGATTTTACTAATAATGTAAGAGTTTTATATATATTAATATATAAAAATCAATAAGTTTGAATAAGTATTTAATTTTAATTAAACATCAGTAATATTTTTGTAAAAATATTGATATTTAATTTAAAATTTTTTTACTTTTTTAAAATGTTTTTAATATAATCAATAGTATTCTTTACTGTACTAAATTTTTCAGTATCTTTATCTGATATTTCAATATTAAATTCTTCTTCTAATTTCATAATTAATTCTATGAAATCAAGTGAATCAGCACCGAGATCTTTTGAAAATGAGTGATAATTAAGTATATCTTTTTCTTTTATACTTAATTGTTCAGAAATAATTTTTTTAATACGGTTATCTATGGTGTTCATAATATTTTAGTTCCATTATTTTAATATAAAAAAATTTATATATATAAATGATTAACACATATACATACCGCCATTGATATGCAATGTTTGACCTGTTATATAAGATGCTTTATTAGATGCTAGAAAAATTACTGCTTCAGAGATATCATTAACTTCTCCAAAGCGTTTCATAGGTATTCTTTCGATATATTTTTTATATTTTTTATAGTTAAGAGTATCTGTCATATCTGTTTTAATCAATCCTGGAGCAATGATATTTACTGTTATTCCATAAGATGCTACCTCTAATGCTAGAGATTTATGAAATCCAATTAGTCCAGATTTAGTTGCTGCATAATTTGTTTGTCCATAATTTCCAATGTTTCCAACGATAGAGCCAATTGTAATAATACGGCCTTGCCGATTTTTTATCATTGAAGATATAATTGCTTTTGATAGATGGAATATTCCTGTTAGATTAACATTTAATACATCAATCCAATTCTTTGTAGTCATATTAATTAATAATTTATCACATTTAATACCAGCATTATTGACTAATATATCAATATTATTAAAATTTTTATAAATTTTATTTATTGTTTCTTTAATACTGATAGAATTATGTAAATTTAATACGATACCTTGTCCTTCATAGTTTTTTAAATAATTATTAATTTTTTGTACACCTAATAAGGTTGTGGCAGTACCAATTACAAAAATTCCTTTTTTTGCTAATTTTTTTGCAATATCTAAGCCAATACCACGAGATGCTCCTGTCACTATTGCAGTTTTTTTTTTATTATCATATTTTTATTTTGTTAATTTTAGAGCTTTTAAAAAATTTTTTCTGTTATGTAATGATATTGCTTCTAAAAAAAAATTTCTTTTATTTATATTTGTTAAAGTAGAATTAGGACCTGCTTCTAAAATTAATGACACGCCTTTTTTAATCATGTACTCTATACTTTCATGCCATCTTACTGGTTTTGTTAGTTGTTTTAATAAGGCTTCACAAATTTTTTTTTTAGAAGATTCACATTTTACATCAATATTATTAATAATAGGACATGTTGGTTCATTAAATTTAATATTATTTAAAATATACATCATTTTTTCTTTAGCCGGTTGCATTAATTTACAATGAGCAGCAATATTAACAGATAATGGAAATATATGTTTAGCGCCGTATTTTTTACAAGCAACACTAGTTTTTTCTACTGCTTCTTTGTGGCCTGATATAACTATATGATTTAATGAATTAAAATTTGATGGTTCTACTACTTTATTTGTATTATAAATTTTACAAATATCAATTATTTTTTCTTTATTTAAACCAATAATCGCTGACATAGCAACTGGTATGTTATGTACTAATTGTTGCATTAATTTACCACGAAATTTAACTAATTTTATTGCATCATGTAATGTAATTACTTTAGCGCATACTAAAGCTGAATATTCTCCTAAACTATTACCTGCCATAATGAATGGTTTAGGTCCTTTTTTATGTCGCCATAAACGATAAATAGCAACAGATATACTTAAAATTGTTGGTTGTGAAAATTCACTTTGATTTAATTTTTTTTTTGGATCATTTTTTATTAATTTAAATAAATCATAACCGAGAGCATAGGATGATTCTTCAAATGTTTTTTTGATAATAGGATGTTGATATAATGATGAAGCTAATATTCCTTTTATCTTTATACTTTGTCCTGGAAAAATTATGGAAAATATGCGCATTTCCACTACCTTAAATTTGATTTTTAAATATAGTTAACTCTTTAATGTTATTAAAAGAGAACTATATTTAGAATTTTAATAATTAATAATTTTTTATTTTTAAAAAATTTTATTGCCTTTATAATATCCTTTTTTTGTAATGTGATGTCTAATATGAATTTCTCCAGATAAACGATCTATCGATAAATTTGGTGTTTTTAATTTATCATGAGATCTACGCTTACCTCTTTTTGCACGAGTAGGTTTATTTTTTTGTACTGCCATAAATATTATTCCTTTTTTTATGTAAACATAAAACGACATTTAAAAAAATAAAAATTCGATTTTTTATCATAAACTAAATTTTGATAAAAAGTAATATTTTATATCAAAAATAATGTAAGTATTTATCTATTATATTGAATTTATATATTCAATGAATATTACGAATTAATTAATTAATGTTATTTTTACATAATGTTAAATATTTTTCATTTTATTTTTTATAAAAGTAAATCTAAATATTTTTTAAATTTTTTTTCTAATGGTGCTAATATAGTCATGTTATGTTTATAATATGGATGTATAAAACTAACTTTATAAGAATGGAGCAATAATCTATTTTTTAAATTTTTATTTTTTAATTTAAGATCCAAAGTTTTTTCTCCATAACGCGAATCGAAAACTATAGGATGTCCAGTATAAGCTGTGTGTACTCGTATTTGGTGAGTTCTTCCTGTAATTGGAGTAGCTAATAAAAGAGTATGATTGATGTATTGGTGTTTAATAAAAAATTGAGTTTCTGATTGTTTTCCTTTTTCGCTAATTTGAACGATGTTTTTTTGATTAAATAATTTTGTTTTTAATAAAGGGACGGTAATTTTATTTTTATTTTTAGGCCATTGTCCGTGTACTAAAGTAATATATTTTTTTTTTATTTTTTTTTCTCTCAATTGTTGATGTAAATTTCGTAATGTTGAACGTTTTTTAGCTAATATTAAAATTCCAGATGTATCACGATCTAAACGATGAACTAATTCAAGAAAATAATTTTCTGGTTTTAATTTGCGAATAATTTCTATTATTCCAAAGTTTATTCCACTTCCACCATGTACTGCTATTCCAGATGGTTTGTTAATAATTAGCAAATATTCATCTTCATATAAAATATTTTTAAATATATTTTTTATTTTTTTTGTGTGTAAAATAATATTCTTAACTGTATTTTTTTTTATTTCTTTTTCGGTTATGTTAATTGAAGGTATTGTGATTTGATCTCCTATTTCTAATTTATATTTTGGTTTTATTTTTTTTTTATTTATTTGAATCTTTCCTGTTCTGATAATTCTATAAATCATACTTTTAGGTATATTTTTTAACTTTTTTGTTAAAAAATTATCAATACGTTGTTTTTCTATTGCTTCTGTAACAAGTATAGTTTGTATGTTTAATATTTTTTTTTTCATATATCTATTTTTTTTTATTAATTATTTTTAAAAAATATTTTATTATATATGTATAACATATAATTTCTGATCTATAGTACTTTTATAGAATAATTATATTAAATTAATAAAAACATTTTTTAGTGTTTATTTTATGTATAAAATATTTAATTTTTTATTTTCCATAAGAATTAATACATTGATAAATAATTAAATAATAATTTTTATATTTTAAAAATATTTAAAACATATGTGATAAAATGTAAGTAAATATATAATTAATTGATATATTTTATGTCAATTAAATATATTTATTTATTTTTTATATAAAAATGAGTATTTATATATTGAAGGAAAATATAACATTATTATTTTTTGTACTTTATAAATATGATCGATGATCAAAATATGAAAATGAATATTTTATATAATAAAAGTATTATATAAATTAAAATATGTATTTATTAAAAGTAATAAAGAATAAAAATTAATCAATTTTAAAAAATGTTATTTATATATAATTATTTATGATGTTAAAAATAAATTTAGAAAGAAGACATATAAATTTATTTTTTATTTAATTTCTATATTTCCTACCATTTTAACACTTATCGAAAGTACGAGAGATGTTCTAATGAAAAGAATGTTAATTAATGCAACCCAACAAGAAGAGTTAAGAGTGGCGCTTGTAGATGGGCAACGTTTGTATGATTTAGATATAGAAACATCTGGATATGAACAAAAAAAATCCAATATTTACAAAGGGAAAATATCTCGTATTGAACCTAGTTTAGAAGCTGCTTTTGTTGATTACGGTTCTGAAAAACATGGATTTCTTCCTTTAAAAGAAATTTCTAAAGACTATTTTTTAAAGTACGATACATGTTTCACTAAACCTAATATAAAAGATATTGTGAAAGAAGGACAAGAGATTATTGTACAAATTGATAAAGAAGAAAGAGGTAGTAAAGGTGCTGCATTAACTACATTTATTAGTTTAGCTGGTAGTTATTTGGTTTTATTACCTAACAATCCTCGAGCTGGTGGTATTTCTAGAAGAATAGTAGGTAATGAGCGATCTGAATTAAAGTTGGCATTATCTTTACTAAAGTTACCTGATAACATGGGTTTGATTATTAGAACAGCTGGTTTAGGTAAATCTTTATCAGCACTTAAGTGGGATTTGAATTTCAGATTACAACATTGGAAAACAATTCAAGAATCTGCAAAGAAAAATTCAGCTCCTTTTTTAATTCATCAAGAAAGTAATGTAATTGTACGTGCTTTTCGAGATTATCTAAGACCGGACATTGGAGAAATTCTTATAGATAATCCTAAAATATTAGAATTAGCACACCAACATATTACTTCATTAGGTCGTCCTGATTTTAGTAATAAAATTAAATTATATACAGGAGAAATTCCGTTATTTAGCCATTATCAAATAGAATCGCAAATTAATTCAGCATTTCAAAGAGAAGTTAGATTACCTTCTGGAGGTTCTATTATGATAGATTCAACAGAAGCTTTAACAGCTATTGATGTAAATTCAGCACGTTCTACTAAAGGTCTTGATATTGAAGAAACGGCATTAAATACTAATATTGAAGCTGTTGATGAAATTTCTCGTCAATTAAGATTACGTGATGTAGGAGGTTTAATAGTTATTGATTTTATAGATATGATACCTGTTTGTAATCAACGTAAAATTGAACATCAATTACGCGAATCTGTGAGACAAGATCGTGCTAAAATACAAATAGGAAACATTTCTAAATTTGGTTTATTAGAAATGTCTCGGCAACGAATTAGTCCTTCTTTAGGTGAATCAAATTACCATATTTGCCCTAGATGCAGTGGAACAGGTACGATAAGAGATAACGAATCTTTATCTTTATCTATTTTAAGGGTAATAGAAGAAGAAGCTTTGAAAGAAAATACCCATGAAGTGCATGCTATTGTACCTGTAGAAGTGGCATGTTATTTATTAAATGAAAAAAGAGAAGCTGTTAATGCAATTGAAAAACGTCAAAGCGGTGGAAAAACAATTATTATTCCGCATGATCAAATAAAAACACCTCATTATTCTGTTTTACGTATTAGAAAAGGTGAAGAAATAGAAACTACTAGTTATCGACTTCCTAAATTTCATAAAAATGGTGTTATTCGGACTGTTGAAGAAGTCGTAGATAGAAAAAAGAATAAAAGTTCTATTTTTTCTACATTATCTATTTGTAATACTTTTTTATTAAAAAAAACAATAAACAATAAAAAAAAAATAGAAACTCATACATCTGTAAAAAATAAACCCATTTCTCCATCTTTATCTAAATCAAATTTATTAGAAAAAATAATTTTTTGGTTAAAATCACCTTTTTTTAATTTTAATTTAAATTTGTTAAAAAAAAGAAGTAAAAAAATTAATTTAATAAGCAAAAAAGATCAAGATTTGAAAAATATTAATCAAATGAAAGATGAATGTCATATATGTAATATAGAAGAAGATAATAAAATTGAAAGTATTCAACTGAGACAATTGAATACTAGTTTTCCTTATAAAAATAATTATTTTTTAAAAAATAATTATTTCTATAACATAGAAAAAACAAAATATTACGAATATTTTGAAAAAAAAATGTTTAGAAATCAATGTAACTTAGATAAGTTAAATGAAATATTGAAACCAAAATGTTATGATATAAAAGTAAAATATAATAAAAAATTATTAAAAATAATATCAGATGGTTCTGAAAAAGAAATTTTTTTACCAAAAAATACGTTGAAAAAATATTTCAAAAAAATAATTTTGAATAATTTTTATTTGAATATGCACAATTTACAAACAACGTATTATATTAATAATGTTTTATATAAAAAGATTATTAAATTTTATTTTTCTAAAATAAGAAATAAAATTTCTTTTAAAAAAGAATATGTAAAGTTAAATACTTTTAGTACTATACCATATAAAATATCTCATAAAAGAATAGATAGAAAAAATAATGTTATTTTCGAAAAATCTAAATATTTAAAATTAAGAATGTTTTCTAATGATTGTAGTGTTTTTAAAAATAAATCGAATTATTTTAAAAATCCTATGTTTATTATATCAGGTGTATCTTCATTAGAAATAACTTTAGGAAAAGTATGGATTAGTTATAAAAAAGATATACCTGGTAAAAAAATAAATGATAAGAATAAAACATATAAAAAATCTTTATTTAACATATTTCCTGCAAATAAAAATAATGATATATCAAGAAATCATGTAATATCTATTTATCAGAATAAAATAAAATCAATTTTTTATAAAAATTATAGCAGAAAAGATAACAAAATTATAAAAAAAAAATTCGATAAAGAAAATATAAATATTACATTTTGTTCCAAAAAACCATTATTAAATACGTCATCTTATGAAAAAGTAAAAGATAAAATTGAATTAAAATTTAAAGATAATAAAAAAAGTGAGTGTTTTTCCAATTTAATCTCTAAAAATTTTAATAAATTAAAAAAAAATAAAAATAAAAAATGTATATCTAGTGCTCCAATTACAAAAATTCCAGTATCTATTCAAAATAGAAAAAAAAAATTAGTTAATAATGTAATATCATATAAAAATCAGTCTGACACAATACATGCTGCAGGTGGACATGCTGCAAGTAGTGTCGCAAGCGCTCCTGTTACACGAGTTTAATTTATGATTTATTAAATTATTATTAATATATTTTTCGTTGCATCCCATCATTCTTTATTAATTTTTTAAAATATTATGGGATGCTTTATACATACAAATAGATTTTATAAAAAAATAGAAAAAATAATTTTTTAATAAATTTTTAATATGTTAATAAAAATTTATTAAATATAATCAATATTGTAGTTATTTTTTTTTAAAATTTGTTCTAGTAACATTTTTGCTAAACCAAAACCTTTTTTACTTATTTGTTGAGATATGGTTTGATCATATATATCTGCATACAGACTTTCAGTTTCATTATTTAATAAATCATTTTTTATTTCGCTATTTCTGATACTTTTTAAAATAATATTTAAAAATAATCCTTCAACTTGTTGAGCAGCATTCAACGTATTTTTTTCAATATTTTCTTTTGATTTTATAATAGGTATATTTATGTTTTCTGTATTTCGTATAGGGTTAATGAAAAAATTAAATTTATTTTCCATTTGACTTGTTCCATTTTTATATAATTTCTAATTTAGCATGAAGACATCCTGCGTTTTTCATAGCTTGTAATATTGACATTAATTCCACAGGTGTAGTTCCTAAAAGATTTAACGCGTGAACGATGTTATGAAGATTAACACTATTAATATCAGATTTTATATTGGTAGTAATAGATTTTATTTTGTTGTTTTTTTTGGATGTAGATCTTATTTGTGTGTTTAAGACAAATATATGAGATTTATTTTTTTTATTTTTTTTATTAATAATTACCGATACATTTCCATTAGCTATAGCACATATATCTAATTTTACTTCTTTGTTCATAATAATAGATCCGGTACGAGCATTGAAAATTACTTTTGCATCTTGTTCTGGTAGGTCAATATTGATATTTTGAATATCGGAGATCATACGTATTTTCATACTATTATCATCTGATGTATTAAGTTGTATAGTTCTAGCGTCTAATACTATAGATGAATTCGGATAGTGTATATTAATTGCATCGCTGATATATTGAGCGGTAGTAAAATCTTCCTGATTTAATTGTAAATTAAATTTTTTATTTTGACCAAATTGTGTTTTTATTTCTTTTTCAATAATTGCCCCATTGCTAATTCTTCCACCATTTAATTGATTAATGTAATTTTGACGATGATATATAAAATCTTGTTTAGTATGACTACCTATTAAAATATTTCCTTGGGCAATAGCATAAATTTTATTATCTATTCCTTTTAATGGAGTCATCAATAATGTACCGCCTTTTAAACTTTTGGCATCACCTATAGACGACACGACAACATCTATTTTTTGTCCTTGATGGCTAAAATTAGGTAACTCTGCTGTAACTACTACTGCTGCTATATTTTTAATTTGGACCCGTGTGTTTGATTGAATGTCAATTCCAAATTGAGATAACATGTTATTTAAAGTTTGTAGTGTTAAAGGGACATGTATAATTTGATCTCCTGTTCCATCTAATCCTACTACTAAACCATAACCAATTAATAGGTTTTCGTGTGTTCCTTGAATACTTGTAAGATCTCTAATTCTATCGGCATATATTGTGGAGCTTATTCCTAAAAAAAGTAAAAGAATAAATCTTAAAAGTAGTGAATATAACATAAATATACTCTTATATATATAATATGATTATAAAAGGTAATGATTATAAAGAAAAAATTTTAAAATCAATAATTTTTAGAGACTTACTAAAAAATTATGTTTAACATTTTTTTAAGTAAGCTCTAAAAATATTGAGTATATGTTAATCTGATATGATTGTTTTAATCAAGATATTAATTAGTATTTACATTGGTGAAATTTTAAATAAAAAACGTTGTAACCAACCTATTTTATTTGATGTTCCTGAATAATTATTACTAAAATATTCTATATGTGCATTAGCAACTTGAGCAGATACAATTGTGTTATTTTTTGAAATTATACGAGGATTGACAATTCCAGAAAAACGAATACATTCTTTCCCTTGATTAATTGATATTTTCTTTTCTCCAAAAATATTAAAGTTACCGTTAGGTAGTATTTCATTAATAGTGACTGTAATAATTCCTAAAAAAGAATTTTGAGCAGATGAACTTCCTTTTCCAGAAAAATTATTTTTTGCTAATGTATCTAATCCTGATTTATTGCCACGATTAGACGTAAAACTATCTGCAAGACTTGGTATACCTATGGCAATACTACTGCTTCCGTTGCGACTGATGTTAGAAGACATTTTATTACTGGTAATTAAGTTTTCCTGTAATATAACAGTAATTGTATCTCCTATATTTCTAGGTTTATAATCTTCAAATAAAGGATGATAAGTATTATTTGTAGGTGCAATTTCTTTCAGTAATGAATTGTTTTCTGTAATTGATTTTTGACTAGATAATTGATCATTCTTCATATTCTTTTCTTCTTTATTAGCAAAATATGATGAACTACAACCATTTAATGTTAATAATAATAAAATTACTAGAAAAAATTTAAATTTTAATAATAAATTTAACACTAAAAGTACCTTATAATGATTTTAAATTAGTTTATAAAATAATTTTTTATTAAAAATTTATACATATTATAGTTGAGATAATTTCTGCAACATTTGATCAGAAGCATTGATTGCTTTACTGTTAATTTCATAAGCTCTTTGTGTTTGAATCATGTTTACTAGTTCTTCTGCTACGTTAACATTAGATGTTTCTACATAACCTTGATATAATAACCCCGTACCATTAAAACCTGGCACAGTATCAATAGGAGCACCTGAAGACGGAGTTTCTTGATATAAATTTTCTCCAATACTTTCTAGTCCAGAACTATTTATAAAATTAACTAGATTTAATTGTCCTATTTGTGCAGGTTGAGCTTGATTTTGTACTTTAGCAGCCACAATACCATCTCGACTAACAGTTAAATCAATAGTATTTGTCGGTAAATTTATACTAGGTAAGATAGGAAATCCACTATTAGTTACTAATTGACCACTTTGATTAATTTGAAAGGAACCATCTCTGGTATAAGCTAAATTACCATCTGGTAGTTGAACTTGAAAAAAACCTTGACCATTAATTGCAATATCTTTTGATGAATCAGTTTTAGAAAGGTTACCTTGACTATGAATACGTTCTGTAGATACCGGTCTTACTCCTGTTCCTAATTGTAAACCTGAAGGTAAAATTGTATCTCCTGATGAATCAGAACCAGGTTGTCGTAAGTTTTGATAAATCAGATCTTCAAATATAGCTCTTGATTTTTTAAATCCGTTAGTGCTAACATTAGCTAAATTATTAGAAATAACGTTCATGTTAGTTTGTTGAGAATCTAATCCAGTTTTTGCTATCCATAAAGAAGGAATCATAATTTATTACATCCTTATTTTAGTTAATTATTAATATTTAGTAATTGATTTGCACGTTGTATATTTTCATCAGAAGTGGAGATTATTTTCATTTCTATAGAAAAATGTCTTTCATTTGAAATCATATTAATTAAATTTTCATTTAGATTAACATTGCTATCTTCTAACATTCCTTTATTTAATTTGATATTTTTATCGTCAGGTATGTGATTTTCCCATTTTTTTAATCCTTTTTTATTTAGATAAAATATACCACCATTCCCTCTTTCTAAATATTTAGGATTAGGATTGACTAATTTTAATTTTCCAATAATATTTTGTTTCATTTTTTCTTTTTCAAAATCGATATAATTAATTATACCCGATGAGGATATGGAAACTTTTTTATTTTTTTTTAATGAAATAATTCCTAATTTACCTACAACTAGATGATTATTAATCATTAATTGTCCATCGGTATTAATTTTAAAATGTCCGTTTCTAGTATATCCTTCTTTATTTTTAGCATTGTGATCTTGTATTACAAACCATCCGTTTCCTTTAATGCATAAATCTAAATCTCTTTTTGTATAATTTATAGGTCCTGAAGAAAAATTAGAATAAGGATAATTATTTTCTGATAAAATTTGTTTATTAATCAATGATTGTGAATTGTTTACTAATGATGACGTTTGGAAAATTAATTGTTCTTTGAAACCAAGAGTAGATGCATTAGCTAAATTGTTAGCTATTATTGCTTGTTTATCTAAAATTTTATTAGCAGTTAACATACTGGTATATATTGTTTTATCCATATCGTTATCCTGTTATTTATTTATAATAAATTCATTAAGATATTAAACATTTTCTCTTCTACTTTAATTACTTGAACGTTTGATTGATAATTTCTTTGAGCTATAATCATATTTATAAATTCTTTATTTAAATCTACATTAGATTTTTCTAATCCACCGCATGTTATTTGTCCAAATCCAAGACTACTGGGTGTACCTGTTGTTTCTATACCAGACATTTCATTTTTAGAAAAAATTCCGTTACCTTCCGATTTTAAATTTTCAGCATTAGTAAAATTAGATAATACAATGTTACTTAATGGAATTTTTTTTTGATTAGAGTAAATACCGTAAATCATTCCGTTATTTTCGATTTTATAATTTTGAATAATTCCTTTTGTATATCCATTATGAGAAAAGTAATTTTTTTTGTCTGTTACTTTTTTTTGTAATGTTGTTTCTAAATTTAGTAAAATTTTTTCTTCTTTTCCATTGTTATTTAGTTTTATGTCCATTTTTAGTATTTTATCGGAAATAATATTTCCATTGTTATCAAATTCTATCTTAAATGGTGTTATTTTTTTATTTTTATTTTGTTCTAATGGATAAATATCCCATATTTTATTCGCAGTTTTTACAAAATAAAAGTTTATAAATCTTTTTTTTCCGAAAGAATCTATAATTCTTGTTTTTAATTTATGGTTATAGGTAGTGGATATTTGTGTATTGAATTCTTTTTTTATCTTTATTTTATCATGAGGATTTAACGTAACAAAAAGTTTTAAGATAGTAGTGGGTTGACCAGTTATTTTAGTATGATTAGATAAATCAATAGGACGTAAATTAGAATAATTATTACCAAATTTTAGGTAATAATTATCTATAGAATATCCTGTAAGACTCATACCAGCTGAATTAACAATATGGTGTTTTTTATCTATATAAAAATGACCATTCCTAGTATAATAAACAGAACCGTTTTCTGCTAATAAACGAAAAAAACCATTTTTGTTTATATTTAAATCTAAATTTCTGTTAGTAAAAAAAATTTCTCCAGTGTCGACATTAGATTTTTTTTTTAAAATATCAACACCCATGCCTTCTGTTTTGTTTGTTTGATTTCTTCTACTAGTTAAATCAGCAAACACAATACTTTTAGATTTAAATCCAATAGTAGAAGCATTAGAAATATTGTCACTGATGATATCCATTGCAGTATTAGCAGCATTTAATCCGCTAATAGCTTGTAATAGTCCCATTTTATTTCCTTAATTACGGTGTTTTATAATTGATTAAAAAATTTTACGAATGTTTTCTAATTCTATTATTCCTGATTCTCCTAAATCAATCATTTGTTTTTTATTTTTAAGATTAATGATACCGTGTACTACTCCGTATCCCAATGGTTCGCAGGATATATTTTCATTTTTATTTCTAGCATATATAGCAAGATGATATGTTTCGTTATTTATTTTTTTGCTATTATTGCTAATGTCATTCCAAGTAAAATCATATACACCAGATTTTAAATTTCTTAAATTTTTAAAGAATAACATTCTTCCGTCTCTGTCACTGATTACTATTTCAGCAGATGAGATATCTTTAGGTAAATATACACCAAAAATGGTATCTTGTTTATTGCTATATTTAATTGTAGAATTAGGGAATAAAATACCATGTCCGATTAATTTAGAAGCTTTAAATGATATTTGATTATTAATATCTTTAGTAATACTAGATAGTTTATAATTAATTTTTTCAATACCGTTATTTATGTTTATTTGTGCTAATTGAGATGTTAAATCATTATTTTTTAAAGGATTAGTTGGATCTTGATTTTTTATTTGTGCTAAGAATATATTTAAAAAATCATTTTTTAAGTTAATACGATTGTTTTTTCTTGATAAATTTTTATCGGTATCTATATTAACAGTAGGTATTTGAGGTTTTGTGTAAAATTTTATTGAAGAGTTCATTTTATTTTTCCTATTTTATTGACCAATATTAAGTGTTTTCATAATCATAAATTTTACTGTATTTACAATTTCTACATTAGCTTGATAACTACGTGCAGTAGATATACTATTTACCATTTCTGTAATAACATTTACATTAGATGTACGTATATAGCCTTTTTCGTCAGCCATAGGATTATTAGGACTGTATATTAATTTACAAGGACTAGGATCTTCTATAATTTTATCGATTTCAATTTCTCCTATATTGTCTTCAAAATTATTTTTTTGTTTTAGAATTACTTGTTTCGCAATATATGGATAAAATTTACCGTTTTTATTAATAATACTATCTATGTTAGCTAGATTGTTAGCATGAACATTCATTTTTATTGCTTGTGCAGTCATTGCAGAACCTGCAATATTAAAGATATTTAATAATGACATTTTCATTGTCCGAGTATGGTATTGGTAATATTTTTTATTTCAAACGTTAAAAAATTTATTTGAGATTGATACTGTAAAGCATTTTTTATAAATTTTATACGTTCTTGATTAATATCTAAATTATTTTTTTTAAAGTTTAATTTTTCATAATGTTTAGAGAAGATATTAAATGCAACTTTATTTTTTCTGTTTGAAGAAAAATGTTTTGTAGATGTTTTTAACAAAGATATTTGTTGTTGTTTTCTTATTTTATTATCTAGAATAGTATTAATTTCTTTTTTTAAATCTATATTTAAAGGATGATAATTAGGAGTATCAGAATTTGCTATATTAGACGATATTATTTTTTGTTGATAAGCTGCTAAATTTAAAAAATTTTTACTGTTTTCAAATAAATTATTGATTTTATCAAACATATTATATTCCCGATTTTTTTATCGCAATATTATACTAATTAAAAATTAAAATTGAAAATTGTTATGTAAAATTAAATAATATAGAAAAATAAAATATCTATTTTTATAAAAAAACAAAAATTTTTGTTAAACACCAATATATATCTATTTTCCTTATATTTTAAAAAATAGATATTTTATCAATATTTTTATATATGAATATTATCCTTACAAATAAAATTGTATTTTAATTTTTAAAAATAATTTTTATAAATTTAAATAATACGTTATTATTCCAACTTTTTTATTTTTATATATTTTTTATTAAAAATCAATAAATATAAAAAAATAGATATGTTCTAAAATAATAAATTTGCTTATTTAAAAAAATTATTAATACAATACATCTTATTTTTTTATGATTTAGATATCAAGTATTATATATAATACTACATATTATTTTTAAATGTTATAATTGTTATAAAAAATTGCTTATTTATTTACATGATAAAAATATTTATCATGTGTCATGATAATATTTATAAAAATTTTTATATATAAAGAATATGTTAAATATATAAATTTAAAATTATAGTATTTTAAAAAGTAATTTTTTATTTAATTTTTTAATTCAATATATTAAAAAATAAGAGTATTTATCTTGGTATTTTTATAATATGCTTTATGAAATAAAATATATTAAATTTCAGATAGAAAATAATTCTATGTAAAACATTTTAGTATTATATGAAACATTTTTATTAATTAAAAATTACTGACTTATTGTTAATTAAATTACTTTCGTTTCTCAGTAATTTTTTTGTTTACATAAAATAAAATTTAAATTAGTGCATATTTGTCAATATCATATAATTTTTATATTTGATATAATTTTAAAATTAGTCAAGTGTCAATTATTTTATATTTTTTCTAATTTCATCATTTTAAAAAATTTATTGATATAATATTTATTTTTTAAAATTATTTAATATATTGTGTTAAATTGAATAAATTTTATTTATTAAGTAAATAAAGTTAATTAACATAATTTTATTAAAATATATTTTTATTTTTTAATAGTATTAAACATTATTTAATTTAATTTTTTAATAATTCATTTGTTATTTTACAATATTACTTTGGAGGAGGAGGAGAGATTCGAACTCTCGGATAATTTCTCATCGGCGGTTTTCAAGACCGCTGCCTTAAACCACTCGGCCACTCCTCCAAAACAATTAATTTAAATATTTCTTATTCAAAAGTATATCATACTATTAAAAATAGTAATAACATTTTACTAAAGTAAAATAAAAAATCAATAAAATATTTTTATAAATACTATTTAAATAGTATTGTAAATACTATATCATTTAGATATAATAAATTTGAAATTTTATATATATTTTCAAAACATTACTAATATTTAGGCGTATTGGCAGATTGGTGATGCAGCGGATTGCAAATCCGTAAAACTCGGTTCAATTCCGGGATACGCCTAAAAATAATAAAAAATAGAAATATATATGCCCGGATGGTGAAATTGGTAAACACAAGGGATTTAAAATCCCTCGGCGTAACAGCTTTGCGGGTTCAAGTCCCGCTCCGGGTATAAATATGTTTGATATAAAAATTAAACAATAGCTTGGTAAACTTTAAAATATTTATTTTTTTTTAATATAGTATATTCATTAAAGGTATCATTTAATATCCTATCAAATGATAAAAATGTATTTGTAACAAATCTTAATTCTCCTTTTTTTGTTAAATAATTTACGGAATTTTTAATCATATTTATTATTGTCTTAAAAGATATTTTTAAATCTCTGTGTATTGGAGGATTACTAATTATTATATCAAATCTCTTGTTTATATCATTGTATAAATTACTGGATAATATATTACCGTTAATGTTATGATGGTATAAGTTTATTTTACATGATAATAAAGCAATAAGATTAATATCTGTTAAAGTCAAATGAATTTTTTTTGATATATTGTCTAATAATATAGATAGAATTCCTGAACCTGTTCCTAAATCTAATATATTTCCTCTCATCTTATCAGTAAAAGTAGAAATAAGTAATTTACTACCTGCATCTATTTTTTTATGTCCAAATACACTTGGTAAAGTTTTTATTTTATAATTTTGTAATGTATGATTATTAAAGTAATTTTTTAATTGAAAGTATGAATTTTCATTTAAACTTCCATAAAGAAGTATAGCATGTTTAGCTGTATCAATTTTTTTTAACATAATCCAATTTTTTAACATTAATATTGAACTTTTAACTCCACTACAATTTTCTCCTACTATAAAAACATTAGTTTTTTTTTTAAAATTGAAAATAAATATTCTAACTGAAATTTTGCTTCTGATTTATTTTTAGGCCAAAAATATATTAAGGTATCAAATTGTAAAATAATTTTTTTATTAAGAAAAATTGAGTAAAATATTTTTTTTCTTTTTAGAAAACTTAATTTTTTATAAGTATCATACATATTTGTAAAAACTATGGTTGAGATCGTTTCGATATAAAAAGGAATTTGATCTTGTATATTTCCTGAGAAAATTATTTTTTTATTAGTAAAAAGAAAATGATTTTTTGAAATTAATTTACTTGATTGAGTAAGATTAAAAATAATAAGCTCCTTATAATTCATATATATAAATAAATTAAAAAAATTTATAGTTCATATTGAACTGTTATTTTTTATTTTTTAAATAAAAATTTATTTTTTAAAAATTTAATATTCTCATTATTAGGTTGAATGTGCATAAAAATATAATTTTTATATAGAAATATAATGAAAATAATAAAATTATAAAATATTTTAATAATAAATAAATTTTATAAATAAAAGGAATAAATATGTAACTTGCTTAGATCATATTTTTAAAAAAAAATAATTTAAATTTAAAAACATTTTATAAAAATCTGTATAGATTATATGTATTGCTATTAATATAAAAATTAATGGGTAATATATTAAAATTTTAAATTTATGTTTTTAGATAAAAAAAATAATTTTTTATTTTTACATTATTAGATTTGTATGTTTTTATTTTAAAATTATTAAATAATGACGTTATTTATTGAAGTTAATTTATTGTATTAAGAATTAAAAATGATTTTTTATTAATATTTATATTGGTAATATTTAATATTTTTTTATTCAATGATATTCATTTAATTAAAACAAATGAAATTGATGAATATAAAATTTAATTTTTACATAAAAATTTATTTTTTAATTTATGAATATTTTATTTTTTAAAGAAATAATATTTATGTAGAATATAAATATGAATAATTTTACATTATTAATAGTTTTATCAGAAAAATCTTTATGTTTTTACATCTAAAAAAATTAAAATAAAGTTATATTTTTTATAAAAAATAGTTTAAAGATAGTTATAAAATTAAATAAAAAAGTATTATATTATGTAATTTATAACATTTCTTAAAAAATATTATATATTGTGATAATATAATTAAAAGAATAAAAAATAAAATATTTTTTGTTTATAAAATAAACATAAAAAAATTAACATTATTTTAAAATAATCATCTAAAAATTGATGTTTGATATATTAATCTAAAAATATATCTAATTCGGAATTACAGATATTGTATTTTCATGATATTAATTTCAATTTTCAGATATACTTCACGATATTATTTTAATATATGGGTACTATGTTTTCGAATATTAAACTATTATTCTTTTTTAATAACAAATTGGTAAAAGTGATAATATCTTTAGCATGAGGTAAAACAATCTCTGTAGAAATTAAATTTATTTTTTTTGTATTTTTAAAATTAATTTTTTTCCATCCGTTACCGACAGTTGTCCATGATCCAGATAATTTATTAATTTTAGTATTTACATGTTCCGTTTTTAAACATATTTCTGTATTTTCTCCTTCCCATATTCCATTATTGTTTCTAACATATTCAGCCCAATAAATCCCCTTTTTTTTTGCATCGAAAGCAATAAGCACTTTTTTTGTAGCGTATTTTCTCCAAGCTTGTTCTGCCATACTAGCAAAAGTCGACACACCTATCAAAGGTATTTTTTTTTGCAAAGCCATTGCTTGTGCAATACAAATAGCAAGCCGAATTCCTGTGAAGTTACCAGGTCCTTTAGAACAAGCTATCGCATTAAGTTCATTAATTTTTATGCAACAAGTATTTAAAATTTTTTCAATCATAGGTAAAATTATTTCTGTATGTTTTTTTTTACATAATTTAAATTTATTTGTGATAAAGTTATTTTTCAATAAGGATACGGAACATCCGTCCATGGACGTATCAATTGCTAATATTTTTTTAAACATATTTTTCTCGAAAATTTTTGAAAAGTTATAATTTTAACTGATCATATTTTTATATGATTGTATCAGTAAATATTCTATTTAATTACATTCATTGATTTCTTTATCTTTTGTTACACGAACGAGGTTAATACGATATTGTGAGGCTTCTACGATATAAAAATGTAAAGGAGCAATGTAAATAGTTTCTCCTGTCAAGGGTAATTGACCTTTTTGTGCAATTAACAAACCAGCTAAAGATGCATAAGAATTTTTATTTTGTATTAATTTTTCGGTATTTAACAATTGTTGTAAAGAATGTAAATCAGTGCTTCCTTTGACTAACCAACTATTTTCTTCTACTATTACTTCTGGTGTTTCATCTTCGTCTGGAAATTCTCCAGCAATGGCTTCTAACATGTCTACTGGAGTAATTAATCCTTGAATAACTCCAAATTCATTGGTAACTATTACTAAACTACCTTTAGCTCGTCTTAAAACTCCCAACAAATTAATAGGATCTAAAGTTTCGGGAATAATGATAGGAGGTGTTTTAGATGCAAATGTAGTTACGTCTATTTCTCGGTCTATAGCTACTAATAATTCTTTTGCTCTTACTATACCAATAATTTCATCTAATTCGTTTTTACATACTGGGAATAAACTATGAGGAGTATCGAGTAATTGTAATCTAATATTATTCATATCTTGATCTACATTAACCCATGATATTTCTCTTCTTGGAGTCATAATACTTCTAATAGAACGTGCAGCAAGTGTTAGTACACCGTTTATCATGTATCTTTCTTCGTCTTTAAAAGATTCTGTTTCAGATATTGATTTATAAGATATTTTTTTATCTTTTTGTTTATTTAATATTTTAATTGCATTATTTTTTTGTTCTCTAACAATTAAACGAAAAATAGCTTCAGCTGCTCTTTGTCTCATGGGACGACAAGATTGATGACGTAAAAAATTACGACGTGCAATTTGATTAAATAATTCAATTAAAATTGAAAATCCTATTGCTGCGTATAAATATCCTTTAGGTATTTTAAATCCTAATGCTTCTGAAACTAAACTTAATCCTATCATGAGAAGGAAACTCAAACATAATACCACAACAGTTTGGTGTAGATTAACGAATCTGGTGAGAGATTTTGACATTAGCAACATTAAACCTGTAGCTATCATTACTGCTGTCATCATAATTATCAAGTTATTAACCATACCAACCGCAGTTATTACAGCGTCTAATGAAAAAATAGCATCTAATAATACTATTTGAATAACTACAATCCAAAAATTAGCACAATTTTTATTATGTATATTTTCTTCGGGATGATTTTCTAATCTTTCATGTAATTCTATAGTTGCTTTAAACAGTAAAAAAAAACCTCCAAATAATAAAATTAGATCTCGTCCTGAAAGTATTAAGTATTGATTAGAAATTAATATAGATCTTAATGATACCATCCAAGATATTAGTGATAACAATATCAAACGTATAAATAAAGTAAAACTGATTCCTAATAAACGCGCTTTATCTCGTTGATATACGGGTAATTTTTCTACTAAAATAGCTATAAATATCAAATTATCAATGCCCAGTACTACTTCTAATACAATAAGTGTAAATAATCCAACCCAGGTAGCTGGATCTAAAAGAAATTCCATTAAAAACTCCATGGAAAAATAAAACAGTATACTATTTAGTATAATTAATAAGAAAAAATTAAGTAAAGGAATATAAGATGTAAAAATATTTTTTGTCAATAAAAGAATATTTTTTATTAATGATAACTTTAGAAAAATATAAAGATATTTTTATTTTCATGTATAATATATATTTTATTTATATATATAAAAATAATTGAATTTTTTATGAAAATTATATAAAATTAATAATTTATCTGAAATAAAACGTTTATTGTGTACATTTTAAAATATTGTTAAAAAATAAAATTTTATTTATAAAATAATGTATTGTATTTCATATTTTTAACATAATAATTTTCTTTAAAACAATTACAGTAAAAAATACATTCTAATTTGATTAGAAATAATGTTCTAATCTTGTTTAAGTAAAATTTCTGTATTTTATTTTAAATATACTATTTTAAATTTTATTTTTCTTAATTTTAAATAACATTTAAAATAAAAAATTTTTAAAAATTTAGTATAAAATATTTTAATTTGAAATACAATAGAATAAAATTAAGGAAGTATAATGAAATTAATAAACAACTTAATTTCATTATACGTAGTGTTATTACTATAAGTAATAAATGTATTTTTTAAAAACTATTAATTTTAACATTATATATAATATATTATTATATTTGATACCAATATATTTTCTATAATATTTTTATAAATACAAATTATTATATAATGCTTCAATTCTTTTATTTAATGGAGGATGAGACATAAATAAATTTATTATTGATTTATTTTTTCCGTTGATACAAAAAGCAAGGATACTACTTGATTCGTTAGGTTCATAACTCATTTTTAATCTTTCTAGAGCAGCAATCATCTTATTGCGACCAACTAATTTAGCTGATCCTGCATCAGCATGAAATTCTCGGTAACGTGAAAACCACATAGTAATAATACTGGCAAACATTCCAAATATTAATTCTAATACTATATAAGTTATAAAATATATCAAAGAATGACCATTTTTGAAATCATTTTCTTCTTTGCTTCCAGATATAATGGAAGTAACTGATTGAGCAATAATACGTGATATAAAAATCACAAACGTATTTACTACTCCTTGTACTAAAGTCATGGTAACCATATCACCATTAGCAATATGGCTAATTTCATGTGCAATTACTGCTTCAGCTTCTTCCTGAGTCATATTTTTTAATAATCCAGTAGAAACGGCAATTAAAGAAGAATTACGACGAGGTCCTGTAGCAAAAGCATTCATATCTAAAGCATCATAAATAGCTATTTCTGGTGGTACAAGCCCCATTTTTTTAGCTTGTTGATGCACTGTTTTAGTTAACCATATTTCACTTTCATTTGATGGATAATGAATGATTTTTCCATTAACAGATCGTAAAGCTATCCATTTTGATAAAAGTAATGAAAATATAGAACCTCCAAATCCGAATAATCCAGATACAATTATTAAACCATATATACTATGAGATTGAATTCCTGTAAGACTAAGGATTATTCCAAATATGAACATAACGGATAAATTAGTTAACATAAAAAGAATAATACGCATCATAATATTTTTCCTTTAATTCGTAAAATAAGTATTATTAAAAATTATTTATATATTTATAAAAAATTATTTTTTATTAATAAATTTAATTTAATAAAAAATAATTTAATTTCTATTAATTGAAATAAATTTTATTTAAATTTTATATTTAAAAAATATTTTAACATCTACTAAAAGTTTTTTATTATAACATTTTTATTTTTTTATATTTTAGTATATTTAAAAAAATATTAAAATATAAATTTTATATTACAAATTTATTTATAAAAATAAATATTTTTTAAAATATTGAAATATAAATTATTATTTAGTTTTTTAAAAAGTTTTTAATTAAAAAAATATAATTATTTATTTTAATACTGAATATTAAATTCATTTAATATTAATAAATAAAATCTATTTTTATATAAAATTTAAAATAATAAAATGTATACTTTTTATTATTCGATAAAATTAATTTTTAATAAATGAAATTAATAATATTATAAAATAAATGTATAATAATTTCATTATTAATCATTATGCCAAATTCTAGCGTCCTGTTGGATAATTTTTTCAGATTCATCTGGACCCCACGTACCAGATTTATAAAGTGCTGGAAATTCATTTTTTTTGTTCCAAGCATCAATAATTAAATCTATCCATTTCCATGATTCTTCTATTTCTTTTTTACTTACAAACAATGTTTGTATTCCTTTCATACTTTCTAATAATAATCTTTCATAAGAGTCTGATAAATTATTTTTATAAATTGTATCGGAATATTTGAAATTTAAATCAATATTATCCAGAATATATTCAGAATTTAAACTGGGTATTTTATTTAAAACTTGAAGAGTAAATCCTTCATTTGGTTGTAATTTGATTACAAGTTTGTTAGATGGTAATATTTTATTATGATTATCAAATAAATTTTTAATAGGTTTTTTAAAAAAAATAACTATTTTAGAACATTTTACTGGTAACCTTTTACCTGTACGCAAATAAAATGGTATGCCAGCCCATTTCTTATTATCTATGTTTACTTTAATAGCTACAAAAGTTTCAGTTTTACTTTTTTTATTAGCACCATTTTCATCAATATAAGAGGGTACTTCTATACCATTTAGCGTACCAGCTGAATATTGACCAAGAACAACATTTTTATCAAAATTAGCATCATTAATATGACGTAAAGACTGTAATATTTTTATTTTTTCTTTTCTAATATTATTGGCATTTAAGTTTTCAGGCGGAGACATGGTAACAATAGTTAAAATTTGTAATAAATGATTTTGAAGCATATCTCTAATTTGTCCTGATTGATCAAAATATCCCCATCTACCTTCTATTCCAACTTGTTCAGCAACAGTGATTTGAACATGATCTATAATTTTATTGTTCCAATTATTAAAAAATAAAATATTTGAAAAACGTAATGAAAGTAAATTTAATATGGTCTCTTTTCCTAAATAATGATCTATTCTAAATATTTGATGTTCTTTAAAATATTTACTGACCTGATTATTAATTTTTTGTGATGTTTTTAGAGATGTACCTAACGGTTTTTCCATTACTATGCGAGTTGGAGAAAGATTTAATTGATTTTTACTCAAACCTTGACATATAGAACTAAATAAATTTGGAGGAACAGCGAAATAATTAATAATTGTGTTATTTTTTTGACTTAATATGATTTGTAATTTTATAAAATCATTGGTATTTTTTACATCAAGATTACAAAAATCTAACCGAAGAAATAATTTTTTTAAAAAATAATCATTTAATTTCTCTTTCATAAATATTTCTAACGATTCTTTTACAAAAGAATGAAAAAAATTTTTATTCCAATCAGCACGTCCAACTCCGATAATCCTTGTATTTTTATGTAATTTATTAAATTTTTCTAACTGATAAAGAGCAGGTAATAATTTTCTACGAGTTAAATCACCTTTAGCTCCAAAAATAACTAAATCACACGCTTGATTTATTTTTGAAATCATTTTATCTCCTACTTATTATTTATTTTTTTATTTAACAATTTTTTAAAATAATTAGAATTAATATTCTTTAAAAATTTTTTATGAAACTTAAAAATTGTTAAATTTAATTTATTTTTAATCGCATTAGCATTTTTATAAAAAAAATATACAGAATATAAATAAATATATGTAATACTTATTTTTATGTTTATATAAATGTCGTTTATTTTTCGTTTACGCACATTATATATATATCAAATTATATTTTTAACATGTATATACTGAATTAATTATACATTTTATTTTTAATAAAAAATGATATTATTTACTATATTTTCAATAATATCATTATTGTTACTATATTTTATTAATGAGGTAATATTTTGGTATTAATTATATATGAAGCGTTTTTATTATTTGACATAACTATATTATACTTGTATTTTTTATCAATTAAAGAAAAAATAAGTTGTGAAAGATATTATTTAGAATAATATTTTTACTTCTTTTAATCGAGAAATTTTTATGTTAGAACGTCTTAGAAGAACAAAAATAGTTGTTACATTAGGACCATCTACAGATAAAGAAGATTGTCTTGAAAAAATTATTCAATCGGGAGCAAATGTACTAAGATTAAATTTTTCTCATGGTACTAAAGAAGAACATACATACAGAGCAATAACTGCGAAAAAAATAATTAAAAGGTTAAATTGTAATTTAGCTTTACTTGGTGATCTACAAGGTCCTAAAATTCGTATTGCTAGATTCAAAAAAAATAAAATTAATTTAAATATTGGCGATTTATTTTTACTAGATTCAACATTAAGTGACAATGAAGGTAATCAAAATCAAGTAGGAATTGATTATAAACAATTACCTAAAGATGTCAGACCTAATGATATTTTATTATTAGATGATGGAAGAATTCAATTAAAGGTAATTAAATCTACTCATGAAAAAATATTTACAACAGTATTAATAGGAGGATGTTTATCAAATAATAAAGGTATTAATAAATTAGGAGGAGGATTATCTTCAGAATCTTTAACAAAAAAAGACAGGAATGATATTATTTTAGCATCTAACATTGAAGTAGATTACTTGGCGGTATCTTTTCCACGGTGCGCCCAAGATGTGAAATTAGCTAGAAAATTAGCACAAGAAGCGGGTAGTTATGCAAAAATTATTGCTAAAATAGAAAGAGCTGAAGTAGTAGCTAATGATAAAGTGATAGATGAAATTATATGTTCTTCTGATGCTATTATGGTAGCAAGAGGAGATTTAGGTGTGGAAATTGGTGATCCTGAACTAGTAGGAATTCAAAAAACTTTGATCAGAAGAGCTCGTCAATTAAATAGGGTGGTAATAACTGCAACTCAAATGATGGAATCTATGGTTAAAAATCCTATACCTACTAGAGCAGAAGTTATGGATGTTGCTAATGCTGTATTAGATGGAAGTGATGCAGTTATGTTATCAGCTGAAACAGCAACAGGAAAATATCCTGTAGAAACAGTTTTAGTAGTATCTAAAATATGTCAAGGAGCAGAAAAAGTTCCTAGTATTAATATTTCAAGACATCGATTAAACTTAAAATTTAGTGATATATCAGAAGCTGTTTCTATGTCTGCTATGTATGCAGCTAATCATTTAGAAGGAGTACGTGCTATCATTGCCATGACAGAATCAGGACGTACTGCATTAATCCCTTCTCGAATTACGTCAGGTCTTCCTATTTTTGCTTTATCTCGTCACAAAAAAACATTAAATTTAATTACTTTATATAGGGGTGTTGTACCAATATATTTCGATAGTGAAAAATCAGGAATATTTCTTGCAAAAGAAGCTATTCATTTGTTATATAAAAAAGGATTGCTATCATTAGGAGATTTAGTAATTGTTACGCAAGGTGATACTATAAAACAAAGTGGTAAAACTAATACTACTAGAATTTTAAGAGTTTTAAAATAACATTAAAATGCATTAAGCAAAATATATTTATATAAAAATATAAATATATTTTGCTAAGTTAGCATTACATATTATTTGGTATTTTTTAATGAATTATGAAACGAAATTTTTTATAAAAAAGTATTATTTTAATTGTTAGCAATACATTGCTATTTATTTTAAAGTTTACATATATGAATATCTTATTATATATTTTTTATATCAAATTAATATTATTTTTCATGATTAAAAAATTTAAGTAGTAATATATTTTAAAAATTTTTACTACTAATGTAGTAGTATATTACTAATTAATTTTATATACATTATGTGTTTTATATGTACTCATTAATTAAATTAAAAAACGTTTTTATCAAATTTAATCATCGATGTATTTTGTCAAATATTTCATTAAATTTAATACCTAATCAAATTTTAACTTTAATAGGACCAAATGGTGCAGGAAAATCTACATTAGTAAGGGTAATTCTAGGTTTATTGAAACCTAATTCTGGGAAAATTATTAAAAAAATTAATATTAAAATTGGTTATGTACCTCAAAAATTACATTTAAATGCGGGTTTGCCTATTACAGTAGATCGTTTTATGAGATTATCTCACGGTACAACAAAATTATCAGTAAAAAAAGCATTACATCGTTTGAATATAATTCATATAAAAAATTATCAATTAAAAAAATTATCCGGTGGTGAAATGCAAAGAATGTTATTAGCTCGTGCTCTATTAAAAGAACCAGAATTATTGATATTAGATGAGTGTACTCAAGGTATAGATATTTTGGGGCAAGTTGCTTTATATAAATTAATTAACAAAATTCGCAATGAATTAAAATGTTCTGTTCTAATAGTATCACATGATTTAAATTTAGTCATGGCAACAACAGATAAAGTGCTATGTTTAAACCAACATATATGTTGTTCAGGAACACCAGAGATAGTTTGTAAAAATTCAGAATTTATTTCTCTTTTTGGTGAAATAGGAATAAAAAATTTTGCATTATATCGTCATGAACATAATCATCGTCATGATTTTTAATACTTAATAAATGAGGTAAAATTTATTTTAAATATAACTTTGTTACTTTTTCAAGGATGGTTAGCAGGCATTTTATTTACTTTTGTTACTGGTCCTTTAGGTTCTTTTATCATATGGCGTCGTATGTCTGCTTTTGGAGATACGTTATCTCATGCTTCTTTATTAGGATTAGCAGGAGGAGTTTTATTAAATATTAATTATTTCTATATGATTTTATTTTTATTATTAGTTATTTCTATTCTTATCGTGTTTTTAGAACATGTTTCTTTTCTTTCTTTAGATGCAATATTAGGAATAATATCTCATAGTGCTTTATCTTTAGGTATGATTATATTAAGTATGATGTCAGAAATAAAAAGAATTAGTATTTCTAATTACTTCTTTGGTAACTTATTAAAAGTAAATATATCAGATTTAATAGTTATTTTATTGGTAATTTTTTTTGTTTTGTTTATTTTAATTTGTTATTGGAGAGAAATATTATATTTAACTATTAACAGAGAATTGGCAATAGTAGATGGAATTAATGTTTCTAAAATGCGTGTAATTTTTATATTCATAACTACTTTAGTGATAGCTATTTCTATAAGATTTATTGGTTCTTTAATTATTACTGCATTATTAATTATTCCTGCTGCTACTGCTCAAAAATTTTCTACTTCTCCAGAAAATATGGCTATATTTTCTACATTTATAGGTATGTTAGGTATTACATTTGGAATGATAATAGCTGCATTTTTTGATTTTCCAACCAGTCCATCTGTGGTGTTATTTTTATCATTGTTCTTTTTTTTAAGTCATTTTAAAAAAAATAATTGAATATAAGTATACTATATATTTATAAAAATAAATTTCATATATATATTTATTGTAAAAAAAATATATATTTTAAATATATAAACTAATTATTTTATATTATGGTAAATATTTTGTATATCTGTGTTTTTTTTCAGTTTTTTAATCAATTTATAAAAGATTATATTTTCTTCTGGATTTATTTTAATAAAAACATAAGGAGTGAATAAAAATTCAGTATAAATTGGTTTAATATCGAAAGAATTCAGTGTTGATTTAATAATTTCTAATGAATTGGTATTAGAAATCAATTGGACACATTTATTGTTATGATTAGAAATATATTCAGCTCCGTATTGTATGGATATATTTTTAATTTTTAAAAAATCATTTTTTTTTGAGTAAAACATTACTATCTTTTTTTTAAATAGATATTCTACGGATGTAACAGGTGTTAAAGTAAAATTAAATTTTGAAAAAATATAACGTATTTCAGCAACAGTTCTATTTTTATTATTACTTAAACAATCTAATATAACAGCAATTCCTTTTTTACCATATCCTCCATATTGAATTCTTTTAAGAGAAGAATTTTTATTAATACTATTTTTTTTATTGATAGTTCTATTAATTGTATTAAGAGACATATTATGATTCAAAGCTTTTTCTATAATAGCACGTAAATTAGGATTTGTATCGGGATTTTTTCCTCCAAATTTGGAAGCAATAATTAGTTCTTTAATAATTTTTGTAAAGATTTTACTTTTTTTAAAGTCTTGAGAAGCTTTGCGATGCTTTGTATTTGCCCATTTACTGTGTCCTGCCATCTTATTTTCTCTAAATATTTTTACATATTTTTATGATATACATTTTTTAAAATTTTTTATTACATCAAAATAGTTTTTATAGTATATTATGTACTAAAAAATTAGCAACACATATTACATCTATAATAACTAAAAATTAATTTTTATAACAATTTTATTAATTACGATATCCATAATAAATAACATTATTTTTTATGAATATAAATAGATAATTCTTCTAATATACTAGAATCCATGTTACTCGGTGCATCAGTCATAAGACAAGATGCTGCAGTAGTTTTCGGAAAAGCAATTACATCTCTAATATTACTACTGTTAGTCAATAACATTGCTAATCGATCTAATCCGAAAGCGATACCTGTATGAGGAGGTGTTCCATAACTCAATGCCTCTATAAGGAAACCAAATTTTTCTTTTTGAGTATCAATTGAAATTCCCAGAATGTCAAAAATAGTTTTTTGCATTTTTTTGTTATGATTTCTTACTGAACCACCTCCTATTTCATATCCATTGATAACCATGTCATAAGAATTAGCAATAGCTTTTTCTGGGTTTTTTTGTATTTGTTCAATTGTTATATTTTTAGGAGCTGTGAAAGGATGATGTATAGGAGAAAAGCCACTTATCTTATTTTTTTTAAACATAGGAAAATCAATTATCCATAATGGTTTCCAACTTGATTTTTTAATAATATTAATATCTTTTCCTATTTTTAATCGTAAAATACCTAAAGCTCGAGTAACTGTGTCATTTTTATCCGCAATTAATAATATTAAGTCTGTACTTTTTGCTGATGTTTTTAGGATTATTTTTTTTAGCGTTTTTTTATTTAAAAATTGATATATTGAATTTTTCGTATCTTTTTTTTCTAGTTTAATATCATCAACTTTTATATCAAATAATTTTTTTGCTCCATATTGTTTTACTAAATTTTTATATGAATTTATTTTTTTATGAGAAAGAATATTACCTCCTGGAATACATAAAACTGCAATTCGGTAATCTTCATTTTTAATACATTTTAAAAATATAGGGTGATTATTGTCTTGTAATATATCGTCAATATCTACTAATTCTATAGGATTCCTTAAATCTGGTTTATCAGTACCAAAACGACGTAAAGCTTCTTTATATGTTATTACAGGAAATATTTTTAAATCTATCTTTTTTATTTTCATCCATAAATTTCGTATCATATTTTCCATTAAATTTCGAAATTTTATAGTTTTTATAAAAGACATTTCTATGTCAATTTGTGTAAATTCAGGTTGTCTGTCTGAACGTAGATCTTCATCTCGAAAACATTTTGTAATTTGGTAATATCTATCAATACCTGAAATCATTAGTAATTGTTTAAATAATTGAGGTGATTGAGGTAATGCATAAAATTTTCCTAAATGTATTCGACTGGGTATTAAGTAATCTCTGGCGCCTTCAGGTGTTGATTTTGTAAGCATTGGTGTTTCAATTTCTAAAAATTTATTTTTTTTCATAAAAGATCTTATAGTATTACAAATTTTATTACGTATTTTTATTTTTTCTATCATGTCAGAACGACGAAGATCTAAATACCTGTATTTTAAACGTAATGCTTCAGAGTTATTTTTTTTATAATCTAAAGGTAAAATGTCAGAAGTATTAATTATATTCAAATTTATTGCTAATACTTCTATATTTCCAGTACATAAATTAGGATTAATATTTTTTTTTTCTCTTTTTCTAACAACTCCAGTTACTTGAATACAAAATTCATTTTTTAATTTTAAAACATCTTTTAAAAACATTTTTTCACCATCAAAAAAGATTTGAACAATACCTTCTTGATCACGCATATCAATAAAAACAATATTCCCAAAAATACGAATTTTATTAACCCAACCACATAAAATAACCGTTTCATCGACATCTGATAATCCTAATTGTCCGCAATATTTAGTTCTCATTAGTATCCTTTTTAATATAAATTTTTATTTTAATAATATGCAAGAAGTAATTTTTAGATATTTTAATATTGTAAACATATTTAATATAGTTTAATTTTTGAAATTGACATATAAACATTATTTATATGATAAAATAATGTTTTATCAAAAAATATAGTAGTATTATTTATGTTTTTTTGAAAAAATAACAATTATTATTATAAAAAATATTGATTATTATTTAAGATAAAAAGTAATATTTAAAGTATTAAGAATTGGTTAAAAATAATTTTTTAAAAGTAAAGTTATTCATTGTTATCGACTTCTAAATATAATTCTACCTTTACTTAGATCATAAGGAGTTAGTTCTACGGTTACTTTATCTCCAGTTAATATACGAATATAATTTTTTCTCATTTTCCCTGATATATGAGCGGTAATAATATGTTTATTCTCTAATTCTACTCGAAATGTAGTATTCGGTAATGTATCTATTACGATACCTTGCATCTCTATATTTTCTTCTTTTGTCATTGCATTCTCTATCTTTAATTATTAAGTTTACGTTATTTATAATAACATTAATTAATATAAAATATTTAAAATATTACTATAAAATTAGTTTTCAATCATTTTTTTTATAAATATAAATTAAAAAAAATATTTTATATTTTAAAAATTTTAAATTATTTAAGTAAATATATTTATATATAACATTTCTCATTATAAAATTAAAATATATATATAAAGTTAATTTTTATATTTAGAATATAATTTTAAGATACATATATTATTTAAAAATTAATTAAATAAGCGTATCTAAATAACGTTCAGCATCTAATGCAGCCATACATCCTGTGGCAGCAGATGTAATAGCTTGTCTATATACATGATCTATTACATCCCCTGCTGCAAAAACACCTGGAATACTAGTTGCAGTTGAATTTCCATGCAGATTAAAATTAACTTTTATATAACCGTTGTGCATTTCTAATTGATTTTTAAACAAGTAACTATTAGGAGTATGTCCTATTGCTATAAATAAACCAGATATATTTAATATTTTAGATTTATTTTTATTTTTTATGTTTTTAATTTGTACTCCAGTCACTCCATATTGATTTCCCAATATTTCATTTATTATGAAATTAGTATGTAAAATAATTTTTCCTTCATCTACTTTTTTAAAAAGACGAGATATTAATATTTTTTCTGCACGAAAGGTGTTTTTTCTATGAATCAAATGAACTTTAAGTGCTATGTTAGATAAATATAAAGCTTCTTCTATAGCTGTATTGCCTCCTCCTACAACAGAAACATCTTTGTTTTTATGAAAAAAACCATCACATACAGCGCATGCTGAAACTCCTTTTCCTTTAAAGATAGTTTCAGAAGGTAAACCTAAATAACGAGGTGATGCACCAGTAGCAATGATAACGGCATCAGATGTATACTGTTTTTTAGATTCTGTAACGAAAAGAAAAGGTTTAGTTTTAAGATGAACTCTGATTATTATTTCTTCTAAAATTTGTGTTTTTAATTTTTTTGCATGTAAATACATTTTGTGCATTAAGTGAGAACCAGTTAATTTTTTATAATCTCCAGGCCAATTTTCAATTGTATCGGTGTTCATTAATTGTCCTCCAGGATTTGGTCCTGTTATTAACATTGGATCTAAATTAGCTCTTGATGCATAAACAGCTGCAGTATATCCAGCAGGACCAGAACCGATAATAATTAATTTTTTACTGTCATTTATTTTTTTTTTCATTTTTGCAATTATTATTTGATAATATTATAATATATCGTTTATTTTTTATTAAAAATAATAGATATTACTTATTTTAATTTTATTTTACTTTCGAGATTGAATTATTTTTTTTTCGTAAAAAAATATTTTAATGTTATATAAAGATATTTTTTCAATAAAAAATAATTAATCATTTTTTGATATTTTTTATAATTCTAATTATAAATTAGATATTTATGAATTAATTTTTAAATAATGTTTAAAAAATAAATATATAGTTAGATAAACATATTTTAAAAATATTATTAATTTATGAACAATTTAACTTTTTATATTTTGTATTTATTACTTATTTATCAAATTCATTAAAATTTATATAGAAATATTACTTTTATTATATTTAATGATATTTAATATATCATTATGTCATAACACTCACAACTATTAAAAATAGTATAAATATACTGAAATAAATTATGCTTGATTTTAATCTTTTACGCAATGAACTTGAATTAATTTCTAAAAAATTAGCACGACGTGGTTTTTCATTAAATATAAAAAAATTCTCATCTATGGAGCGAAAAAGGAAAAAATTACAAATAAAAACCGAACAACTACAATTTAGTCGTAATCAATTATCAAAATTAATTGGACAAAAAAAAAATACCAATATAGATGTTACATTATTAATTAAGAAAGTAAGTAAAATTAATCAAGATTTAAGTATTATTCAATTAGAATTTAACGAATTGAAGGAAAAACTATATAATTTTTTAATCAATTTACCTAATATACCTGATAACAACATACCAGATGGGATAGAATCTATAAATAATAAAGAGATAATGCGTTGGGGAAAAATAAAAAAATATAATTTTCTAGTACAAGATCATGTTTATTTGGGAGAAAATGTACATGGATTTGACTGGAATACAGCAGCCAAAATGTCTGGATCCAGATTTGTCATTATGAAAGGGAAAATTGCTTTGTTACATCGTGCTTTAGGTCAATTTATGTTAGATATACATACACAAGAAAATGGATATTTAGAAACTAATGTACCGTATTTAGTTAATCAAAAAAGTTTATATGGAACTGGTCAATTACCTAAATTTAGTGATGATTTATTTCACATTAATGATTTATCTAAAAACAATAACAAAAATAATTATGTATTAATACCTACAGCGGAAGTCCCACTTACGAATATTATTCAAAATAAAATTTTAAAGGAAAACGAATTGCCCATTAAGCTAACAGCTCTTACTCCTTGTTTTCGGTCAGAATCTTCTTCTTATGGTAAAGACACCAGAGGTTTAATACGTATGCATCAATTTGACAAAGTAGAAATAGTTCAAATCGTGCATCCTGATAAATCTATGGAAGCATTGGAAAAATTAACAAATCATGCTGAAAAAATATTGCAATTATTAAAATTACCTTATAGAAAAGTATTATTATGTTCAGGTGAAATTGGTTTTTCTGCAACTAAAACTTACGATTTAGAAGCATGGTTTCCTAGTCAAAATATTTACCGAGAAATTTCTTCGTGTTCTAATATGTCGGATTTTCAAGCTCGTCGAATACAGGCTCGTTTTTTTAATGAATCAGATAAAAAAAAATATTTTGTTCATACTATTAATGGTTCTGGATTAGCAATAGGAAGAACATTAGCAGCAATTTTAGAAAATTATCAGTGTAAAAATGGTATTATTAAAGTACCAGAAGTATTAAGAAAACCTTATATGAATAATTTAAAATTTATATCTTAATGTAAATTTTACTGGTTACATTATCGAAATAATTAAAAAATTCTTTTAGAAATATTTTTTAATTCTATTATTAATAATTTTATTATGTATTTATTTTCGTTGAATTGAAGTTCATTCATAATTGCTAATCTTAATTATTCAAATAGATTATTAATAATTCGTAATTTTATTCATTAAAATAAATATATGTTTTAAATCTCTATTAAGAACAAGATCGATAAATTAAAAGATAGGGTGAAAATCATGAAAAAAATTTATAATTTCAGTGCTGGACCATCTATGTTACCTTTCTCAGTCTTGAATCAAATAAAAAAAGATTTATATAATTGGAAAGGATTAGGTATATCAGTAATGGAAATAAGTCATCGTAATGAACATTTTCTTCAATTAGTTCAGGAAATTGAACAAGATTTAAGAAATTTGTTAAAAATTCCATCCAATTATAAAATTTTATTTTGTCAAGGAGGTGCAAGAGGACAATTTTCTGCTGTTCCTATAAATTTGTTAGATAAATTTAGTAATAATCCGGATTATATAGAAAGTGGTTATTGGTCACAAGCAGCACGTATAGAAGCTGAAAAATATTGTGTTCCTAATATCATTAATATAAAAAAAGAACATAATGGAAAAAAAACTATTTTATCTCCATATAATTGGAAAATATCAAAAAAACCTGCATATATTCATTATTGTCCAAATGAAACTATAGATGGCATTGCTATTTATGAAGAACCTATTTTTGATAACAAAATTATTGTAGGTGATTTTTCTTCTACTATTTTATCAAGTTTTATTAATATAAAAAAATATGGTATTATTTATGCCAGTACTCAAAAAAATATTGGTATATCTGGAATAACTTTAGTTATTATTCGAGATGATTTATTAAAAAAATCAAACAATGTTGTACCTTCTATACTTGATTACAAAATATTATCTTACCATAATTCGATGTTTAACACTCCTTCTACTTTTTCCTGGTATGTATCTGGATTAATTTTGAAATGGTTAAAAGATATGGGTGGTATTAAAAAAATAGAATTGATTAATAAATTAAAATCGGATTTGTTATATAAAACAATAGATAGTAGTAATTTGTATTTTAATGATATTAATCATTTAAATCGATCTAATATGAATGTCACATTTCGATTATTAAAAGAAAATTTAACTAATTTGTTTGAAAAAGAATCGTACAATAATGGTTTACATGCTTTAAGAGGACATCGTATAGTAGGAGGATTTAGAGCTTCTATTTATAATGCTATGCCCATAGAAGGAATTAAAGAATTAATTAAATTTATGGTGTATTTTGAAAGTAGATACGGATAAAAATTTTAATTTAAATATTAATCTAATTAGAAGGAGATTATTTTGCATACTAAGGACTTTTTAACCTTAAATCCTATTAGTTATATTAATGGAAATATAAAATTGCCTGGTTCTAAAAGTATTTCCAATAGAGTGCTATTACTAAGCGCTGTAGCACACGGAAAAACATATTTAAAAAATTTATTAGTTAGTGATGATATATATCATATGTTACATGCTTTAAAAAAAATTGGTATTAAATATACTCTTTATAATAAAAAAACAGAATGTAAAATATATGGTCAAGGTAAACCATTTGAAATTAAAGAAAAATTGTCTTTGTTTTTAGGAAACGCAGGAACTGTAATGAGACCATTAGTTTCTATGTTTTCTTTAAGAAAAAATAATATTTTACTCACTGGTGATAATAGAATGAAAGAAAGACCTATTCATCATTTAGTAGATGTTTTAAGACAAGGAGGAGCTACAATTGAATATTATGATAATAAATATTATCCTCCTATTCATGTTAAAGGAGGATTTTTAGGAGGAAAATTAAAGATAAATGGTAGTATTTCTAGTCAGTTTTTAAGTGCATTATTGATGTCAGCTCCTCTTGCTGCGTTAGATACAGAAATTACGGTAAAAGGAGAACTTGTTTCTAAACCTTATATAGATATCACTTTAAATTTAATAAAATTGTTTGGAGTTATCATTCATAATAATGCTTATCGTTTTTTTTATATAAAAGGGAATCAAAAATATCAATCTCCTGGAAAATATTGGATAGAAGGTGATGCATCTTCAGCTTCTTATTTTTTAGCAGCAGCAGCAATTAAAGGTGGTACAGTATGTGTAACTGGCATCGGATCAAAAAGTATACAAGGAGATATTAATTTTGCTAATGTATTAAAAAATATGGGAGCAATTATCAATTGGGGAGATAAATTTATTTCATGTACTAGAAATACGTTATACGCTGTTAACTTAGATATGAATCATATTCCTGATTCAGCAATGACAATAGCTATTGTTGCACTTTTTGCTAAAGGTACAACTACTATTCGCAATATTTATAACTGGAGAGTTAAAGAAACTGATAGATTAGCTGCAATGTCTACAGAATTAAGGAAAATAGGTGCAGAAATCACAGAAGGAAAAGATTACATATCTATTACTCCTCCAAAAAAATTTTTAAATGCCAATATCGAAACTTACAATGATCATCGTATAGCTATGTGTTTTTCTTTAATAGCATTATCGAATGCTATTGTTTCAATTATAAATCCAAAATGTACTTCGAAAACATTTCCTAATTATTTTCCTGTATTATCAAGCATTAGTTTTAATTAATATATTTTATATGTATATTATTAGAGAACAATATTTTATTGATATATTAACAAAGACATTTTAAGATTAAATTTTATTTTTATTCTTAAGTATCATTAAATAATTTTATAATACTAAATTATATAAAATCATATATATTAGGAAAATGAATGAAAAAACTAGTTCCTGTGGTTGCAATTGATGGATCCAGTGGAGCTGGGAAGAGTGTGCTTAGTCAGAATATTTCTAAAGCATTGAAATGGAATTTACTTGAATCAGGATTTATATACAGATTAGTGTCATTTGTTATATTAAAAAATAAACTTTCTGTTGATACAAGGAACATTGATATTATTGAAAAAAAATTAGATTCTTATTTGGATTTGCAAAACAATTTTTTAAGAAATTATTATTTCATGAATGTTTTAAAAAAAAAATTGATGTTACAAAATATTGTAAATTTTGCATCGGAAATTGCTACTTTACCTCACATTAGAAAGTTTCTATTACATAAACAAAGATTATTTAGAAAATCTCCAGGTCTGGTAACTAATGGTCGTGATATGGGAACCGTAGTTTTTCCAGATGCTATAGTTAAAATATTTTTATACGCTGATATTAAAATTAGAGCCAAAAGACGTATTTCAGAATTACGAAATAACGGTATTAATACTAATTTTAATACTATTTTATCCGACATGCAAAAACGGGATCAACGGGACCAAAATAGATTATGTTGCCCTTTATCAGTGCCAAAAGATGCTTTGATGATAAATTCCACTGATATTACTATTGAAGAGGTATTTAATATCGCTATAAGCGCCATATATAAAAAACTAAATTAATTTTTTATTAAAATTTGATATTATAATTTTATGATAAGGAATATCGTAAATCATACAAATAACACTAATTTAGCAAGATGCTAAATCTACGTTTATAAAAAGTGTTTTAACATTATTAATATGACAGAATCTTTTTCCAAATTATTTACTGAATCTTTACAGGAAATTACAACTCAACCAGGATCTATTATTCAGGGTATAGTTGTTTCTATAAATAAGGATATCGTATTAGTCGATGCAGGTCTTAAATCGGAATCAGCTATTCCTGCTGAACAATTTAAAAATTCTCAAGGTAAGTTTGAAATAAAATTAGGAGATATAGTTGATGTAGCTTTAGATGCTATAGAAGATGGATTTGGTGAAACTATTTTATCACGCGAAAAAGCAAAGCGGCATGAATCTTGGATAATTTTAGAAAAAGCACACGAAAAATCTGATTCAGTGTTAGGGATAATTAATGGAAAAGTTAAAGGTGGATTTACAGTTGAATTAAATGATATTCGAGCATTTTTACCAGGATCTTTAGTTGATGTCAGACCGGTTCGTGAAACTATACATTTAGAAGGAAAAGAATTAGAATTTAAAGTAATTAAATTGGATAAAAAAAGAAATAACGTTGTAGTGTCTCGTCGAGCGGTGATAGAATCAGAAAATAGTGCAGAACGAGATTATCTTTTAAAAAATTTACAAGAAGGAATAGAAGTTAAAGGAATAGTAAAAAATCTTACTGATTATGGTGCTTTTGTAGATTTAGGTGGTGTAGATGGTTTACTGCACATTACTGATATGGCTTGGAAAAGAGTAAAACATCCTAGTGAAATAGTTAATGTAGGCGATGAAATTAATGTTAAAATTTTAAAATTTGATCGTGAGAAAACAAGAGTATCATTAGGTTTGAAACAATTAGGAGAAGATCCATGGATAGCCCTTTCTAAACGTTATCCTGAAGAAAAAAAAGTTACAGGTAGAGTAACCAATTTAACAGATTATGGATGTTTTGTTGAAATAGAAGAAGGTGTAGAAGGTCTTGTACATGTATCAGAAATGGATTGGACAAACAAAAACATTCATCCTTCTAAAGTAGTGAAAGTCAATGATATAGTACAAGTGATGGTATTAGATATAGATGAAGATCGTCGCCGAATTTCTCTAGGTTTAAAACAATGTAAGGTAAATCCTTGGAAAGAATTTTCAGAAATACATAAAAAAGGTAATAAAGTAGAAGGGAAGATTAAATCTATTACAGATTTTGGAATTTTTATTGGATTATCCGGTGGTATTGATGGATTAGTCCATTTATCTGATATTTCTTGGAGTAAATCTGGAGAGGAAGCTGTTCAAGAATATAAGAAAGGAGATGAAATATCTGCTGTTGTATTACAGGTAGATGCTGATCGAGAACGTATATCCTTAGGTATTAAACAATTAGAAGATGATCCTTTTCATACTTACATCATGAATAACAAAAAAGGATCTGTAGTTACTGGTAAAATAATTAAAAGTGATACAAAATCTTTCACCGTTGAATTATCAGACGGGGTAGAAGGTATTTTTAAACATTCTGATATATTATTTCCTGTTAATCATAATTTAGGAAAAGAAGTAAAATTTAATATCGGAGATTTCGTAGAAGCTAAATTAAATAACATTGACCGTAAAAATAGATTTATTCATCTTATTGTTCAATTAAAAGAAATAGAACCAGTCTTAAATTCTGATAATAAAACAGAAGATAAAAAATTTTCTAATGCTATGACAGAGGCATTTAAAGCGGCTAAAAATATAGAATAATTTTTTTTTAGTAAATAAAAATGTTTTAGAATATTAATTGATTCTTATATAAATAATAATATTTACTAGAGGATTTATGACTAAATCAGAATTGTTTAAAAAAATTTTTAAGTCTGTTAATTATATTCCAAAAAAAACAATAGATTCAGCAGTAAAAAAGATTTTAGAACACATAATTTATTCATTAAAACCAGGTAATCGTGTAGAAATTAGAGGATTTGGCAGTTTTTCTTTACATTATAGACATTCTAGGAAAAGTAGAAACCCTAAAACAGGTGATATAATTTATCTTGTAGATAAACATGTTCCTTATTTTAAAGCTGGTAAAAAATTAAGAGATAGAGTAAATTTATGATTTGTTTTTCTTATAAATGTTAACTATATTATAATTTAATACAACTAAGTAACTATCATTATGGTATTTTAACTTAGTTGTATTAATAGTTATATAATGTTTTAATTTAAAAGGTGAACTTTTAACATGAAAAAAAAGTTAATTATAGCTAATTGGAAGTTAAATGGTAATAAATTGAGTATTCTTAATTTTTTAAATCAATTGAATAAGTATGATTATAAAGAAAAAAAAGAAAAATGTAAAATAGTAATGTCTTTTCCAGTAATATATTTATATTTAGCTAAGACAATAATTTATAAAAAAAATATTTTTTTAGGAGCACAAAATGTAGATTTAAATCTTTGTGGTCCATTTACAGGAGAAATTTCTGTAAATATGTTAAAAGATATAGGTATCAATTATGTTATTCTTGGTCATTCTGAACGTCGAAAATACCATAAAGAAAATGATGCACTTATTGCAAAAAAATTTAAAATAGTTAAAGAAGCTAATTTAATTCCAATATTATGTGTTGGTGAAAATAAAGAAGAAAAAAAATTAGGAAAAACTCAAGAAGTATGTGCAAGACAATTAAACTCTGTTATTTCTATGTGGGGTCCGCAAATATTTAATGATACCATTATTGCTTATGAACCAATTTGGGCAATTGGTTCAGGGGAAACAGCTACTCCATGTTCTGTACAGAAAATACATAAATTTATTAAAGAATATATAAAAGAATACGATATTGCGAATTCTGAAAAAATAACAGTCCAATATGGTGGATCGGTAGATGAAAATAATGTAACTCAATTGTTATACGAAGCTGATATTGACGGTGTTTTGGTAGGAGGAGCTTCTTTAAATTATAACAAATTTAAAAAAATAATTGATATTGTAAATTCATTATAGTTTTTGAATATAAAATTAATTATTTTTATCTATATTTAATTTTATCAGTATATTTTTGATAAAAATAATTAATTTATATAATTTATATAATATATAAATTATATTTTATGTATAGATAATTGATTATAACATTTTAATATAATTTTTTTGCAATTTTTAACCAATCTTTTTTGAAAGTACGTTTCATATTTTTAAGAGCATAAGTAATATCATTATGTATCATAATGTCATTTTTTATTCCTATGCAATGTCCTTTATATCCTTTCAATAATAATTCTACAGAATAAGCACCCATTCTAGAGGCTAAAATTCGATCATAAGCAACAGGAGACCCTCCTCTTTGAATATGTCCTAAAATAGTGGCTCTAGTTTCTCTTTGAGTTTTTTTTTCAATATATTTTGCTAATTCTTCAACATCATAAATATATTCTGTTATTACTACTATGGCGTGTTTTTTACCTTTTTTGATACCTTTTTTTATTTCCTTTAGTAATTCTTCTCTTGTAGAATTAATTTCTGGTAACACAATAAACTCACATCCTCCTGCAATGGCAGCAGCAAGAGTTAAATCTCCACAATGTCTACCCATAATTTCTACAATAGAAATACGTTGATGAGAAGACGATGTGTCTCGTAATCGATCAATAGCATCTACAATAGTTTCTAATGCCGTAAAATATCCTATAGTATAATCTGTTCCGACTACGTCATTATCTATTGTACCTGGTAAACAAATACAAGGAAGACCCATTTCCGTTAATAATTTAGCTCCAATATAAGATCCATCTCCTCCGATTATTATAAGAAAATCTATTTCTTTTTTTTTTAAATTTCTAATGGCTATTTCTCTTACTTCAACCTCTTTAAATTTTGGAAAACGTGCAGAACCTAGAAAAGTACCCCCTCTATTAATCATATCAGAAACGCTATATCTATCTAATTTAACAATCCTATTATTATATAATCCTAAATAACCATCATAAATACCAAACACTTCTAGTTTTTTACTGAGTCCTGTCCTTACAATACCTCTGATAGCTGCATTCATACCAGGAGCATCACCTCCACTGGTAAGTATTCCTATTTTTTTAATCATATTTTCCTCATAATAAATATTATTATAAATTAAAAATAATTTTATTTAAATATGAACATTATGAATTATTTTTTAAATAAAAATATTTAATAGGTTCTAATTTTTTATTGAATTCATAAACGATAGGCATACCTGTAGGTATTTCTAATTCTAATATTTTATCATTTTCTATATTATTTAAATATTTTATTAATGCACGTAATGAATTACCATGAGCTACTATTATTATTTTTTTGTTTTTTTTTAAAGATGGAAAAATTATTTTATTCCAATAAGGGATAACTCTGTTTGTTGTTATTTCTAAACTTTCAGAAACTGGTAGTTCTTCGGGTTTTAAGTGAGAATAACGAATATCGTTACCAGGAAATCGTTTATCTAAAATATCTAGTTTAGGAGGAACAGTATTAAAACTTCTTCTCCATTTTTTTACTTGTTCTACTCCGTATTTTTCAGCAGTTTCTAATTTATTTAAACCCTGTAAAGCTCCATAATGTCTTTCATTTAAATGCCAAGATTTATTAATTGGAATCCAAGATTGATTAAGATCTTTGAGAATTAACCATAGAGTATGAATAGCTCTTTTTAACATTGAAGTATATGCTGTATCAAAAGTAAATTCTTTTAATTTTAATAATTGTGCGGCGTTTTTAGCTTCTCTTATACCTTTAGATGATAAATCTATATCTTCCCAACCGGTAAATTTATTAAGTTTATTCCATTTACTTTCACCATGTCTGATTAAAATTAATTTAGTGAATACCATGATTTGCCTTTTACATTATATTATGTTAAAAAATAAATAAATATTATTGCATAATAATTAAATATTTCCTATTGTTAAAATAGTAAATATTTTTTATTTCAATACTACTCATTAATATTTAATTAATTATATACATAAGAATTAATATTTTATAGAACAAAAACTACAAAGAATATATATATTTAATATATGAACTAAATTTGAGATATTTATATATTATTCTGTTAATAATTTGCTGAAAATAAATAATATATATTATTAATATGGACATAAAAGTTTTCGATAATGTTAAAAAATATATCTTAATTATTGATTTTTTCTTGGGAAAAAATTGAAATAATCTATTGATGTGAAATTGATTTGATAGGATTTCAAAATGAAATTAAAAAGAATAATTAATATATTAATACTTATATTTTTTATCACGACTATTTTTTCATGCAATCATTTAAATGATAAATATAAAAATATTAAAAATAAAAGAATCATAAATACAAATTTAAAAAAAATAAAAAAAAAATTGACAAGAATTTCTAATACACAATAAATTTTACAAAATTTATATAAAAATAATATCATTTATTTTAATTCTAATTAATTTAGTATTAATCCAATTTTTTTTAAAATATCTTGATATTATTGCTAACTGTTTATGTAATAATAAAAAAATAATATATGTATAGAAGGACATGCAGATAAAAATGGTTCTTTTAAATATAATTTTTTATTATCAGAAAAAAGAGTTAAAGAAATAAAATTATATCTTATTAGAAAAGGTGTTTTAGATAAAAAAATTTCTTCTTTTATTTACGGTGAAGATAAACAAGTCATTGATTGTAATACAGAATTATGTTACATGAATAACAGACGAGTAGTAATAAATTTTTATTCAACAGATTTATTAAAATTATATCAATTGGTGCTAAGATTAATCATAGCACCATAAATTTTTATATTTTATTTTTAAATTCATTAGATATAATGAATTATATATGTAGTATAATTCTATTAAAATCTTCTAATATTTTTTTTATACTTAAAAGAAATCCCACAGCTTCTTTTCCATCTATAATTCTGTGATCATAAGAAAGAGCTATGTACATCATAGGACGTATGCAAATTTTATTATCTATAACTACCGGACGGTCTTTAATATTATGTAACGCTAAAATAGCAGATTGAGGAGGATTAATAATTGGTGTAGAAAATAAAGAACCGAATATACCTCCATTTGTAATAGTAAAATTACCTCCTGTTAAATCTTCAATTTTTAATTTAGATTCATTCGCTTGTATTGCAAATTTTTTTATTTTTTTTTCAATTTCAGACATACTCATTAAATTTGCATTTCTTAATATAGGTGTAACTAAACCTTTTGAAGTAGAAACAGCGATACTGATATCATAGTAATGATATTGAATGATTTCGTCTTTATCAAGCATTGCATTAATTTCTGGAAAACGTTTTAATCCTTCTATTACTGCTTTAACGTAAAAAGACATAAAACCTAATTTTACTCCATATTTTTCTTTAAATTTTTCTCCGTATTTTTGCCTTAATTTAATGATTGGTTTCATATTTACTTCGTTAAAAGTAGTTAATATAGCTGTATTTTTTTTTACATTCAGTAATCTTTCTGCTATACATTTGCGTAAATTACTCATTTTAATTTTAGTTGTACTTCTTTCATATGTATGATTTATTTTTTTTTCTACGTTGTATTTTATTTGATTATTTTCATTATTTTTCTTTTTATTATTCATATATATTTCAATATCTTGAGGAGTAATTCTATTATTTACACCTGTTCCTTGAAATTTAAAATCTTTAATGTTATAGCAAGATATTAAACGCCTTACTGTCGGACTTAAAGTATCATTTATTTTTTTATTTAATGTTTGGTTATCGTTCAATTCTTTTTTTTCAGATATTTTTTTTTCTATTTTATCCAAAGATTTTTTTGTCACATTTTTAACGTTTTTTATTTTACCTAATATTTGTTGAGATCTTACTGTGGATCCTTGTACTTCAAAGATAGTATGCAAGATACCAGAAGAGATAGCAGGTACTTCTAAAATAATTTTATCAGTTTCTATTTCTACTAATATTTCATCTATTGTTACAATATCTCCTACATTTTTATGCCATTTTGCAACTTGAGCCGTATTAACTGATTCGGGTAAATGAGGTACGAGAATGTCAGAACTGTTCATATATCATTATCCTTTTATCAAATATGTATTTAATGCATTGTTGACAATCTCTTTTTGCTGTTTTTGATGAATGTAAAAGTTTCCTACAGCTGGAGAAGAGGATGCTGGACGTCCTATATATTTTAAAGATGAATTAATTGGTAATAATTTCTGTAAATTAGGTTGAATATAATTCCATGCTCCCTGATTACAAGGTTCTTCTTGACACCATATAAAATTTAAAACATTAGTATAAGACAGCATAATTTGGGAAAATAACATTTTAGGAAAAGGATACAATTTTTCAATACGAATGATAGCTGTGTCATTTTGTTTATTGATACGACGTTGTTGTAATAAATCATAATATATTTTTCCTGAACAAAAAATAACCTGCTTTAAAAACTCTACTGGTATAGAATCTATTTCATCTATAATTGCTAAAAAGTTTTTATGTTGTAATTCTGTAAAATCAGAAAAAGATAAAGGATGTCGTAAAAGTGATTTTGGAGACATAATAATAAGCGGTTTTGTTAAGGATTTTAAAACTTGACAACGCAATATATGGTAAATTTGGGCAGAAGTACTTGGTATACATATTATTATATTGTCTTCAGCAGCAAGTTGTAAATAACGTTCTAATCTAGCAGAAGAATGTTCAGGACCTTGTCCTTCATAACCATGAGGTAATAACATTACTAATCCACATTTATATCCCCATTTTTGTTCACCAGAACAAATAAATTGATCTATTACGACTTGTGCTACATTAGCAAAATCACCAAATTGTGCTTCCCAAACAGTTAAAATATCATTATTTGTACTAGAATAACCGTACTCAAAAGCTAAAACAGATTCTTCTGATAAAACAGAATCCCAAATATAAAATTTTCCTTTTTTATTTTTAATATTTTTAATAGGTATATAAATTGAACCATTACTTTGATCATGTATAACGGAATGACGATGAAAAAATGTACCACGACTGATATCTTCACCAGATAAACGACAAGAAATACCTTGACTCACTAAAGATGCATATGCTAAATTTTCAGCTGTTCCCCAATCTATTTTTTTTCTTCCATGAATCATTTCAAGTCTATCTTGGTATATTTTTCTCACTTTAGGATGCATGTCTATTTCATAAGGTATGGTATTTATAGAAATACCAATATTTTTTAATTCTTTAAAACTTAATTTTTTTATTTCAATGTTTTGTTTTATTTTATATTTTTTGTTTTTATTGATATTATTTATTTTATGTCGTATAAAAAAAGAATATTCTTCTTCTAATTTACATTTATTTTCATATTTAATCTTATTGTAATAATTTTTATTGATGATATTTTTTAATATTAAATGATTTCGATATATTTTTTGTACTGTAGGATGTTTATTAATTTTTTGATACATTATAGGCTGAGTGACATTAGGATCATCGGCTTCATTATGTCCTCTTCTTCTATAACAAACTAAATCTATAAAAACATCTCGTTTAAAATTAAAACGAAAATCTAATGCCATACGTGTTACAAATATTGCAGCTTCTGGATCATCAGCATTAACATGAAATATCGGACAATTGATTATTTTCGCGATATCAGTACAATAATCACTAGATCTAAGATTTTTTTTATCTGAAGTAGTAAAACCAATTTGATTATTAATGACTAAGTGAATAGATCCTCCAACGTTATAACCTTGTGTTTGTGACATATTTAGTGTTTCTTGAACTATTCCTTGTCCTGCAATTGAAGCATCTCCATGAATGACAACAGATAATATTTTATTAGTATCATACTTATTTAACATATCTAAATAAGCTCGGGAACAACCCATTACAACTGGATTAATTATTTCTAAATGAGAAGGATTACATTTTAAAATCAAATTTATAAATTTATCATTATATTTTATTTTTGAGTGATACCCTAAATGGTATTTTACATCTCCGCTTTTAAAGTGGTCTTGATAAGAATTAGAAAATTCATTAAATAAATTTCTTTCTTTTTTTCCAAAAACATTAATTAATACATTTAATCTTCCTCTATGAGCCATCCCAAATAGTATATCAGATACTTGTAGAGATCCTGAATAATTGATAATTTCATGTAGCATAGGAATTAATGTTTCAGAACCTTCTAAAGAAAATCTTTTGGCACCTGGAAACTTTTTAGAAAGAAATATTTCTAATTCTTCTGCATATATCAATTTTTTTAATATTTTTCTTTTTTCTTCTTTATTTAAAAAGTGTTCTTTTACAAAACGTTCTATGTAATTTTGAATCCATATTTTTTCTTTATTATCTTCTATATGCATATATTCAAAACCTATCGAATTACAATAAATTTTTTTTAGATTTTGATATAAATCAGTAGTAGAACTTAATTGATTATTTTTTTCAAAAAAATTTACATTGTTATCAATACATAAATCTGTTTCTGATAAATTATAATAATTTAAATTTAAATTAGGTATAGTTTGTTTTTGATATAGATTTAAAGGATCTAAACGAGCATTTTTATGGCCATCTTTACGAAAAGCATCAACTAATTGTGATATTTTATATTTTTTTAAAATAGTGGCATATGGATCTGTGGTGTTAATATGATATTTTTTTTTAGACAGTTGTTCTTTTTTTAGTTCTTCGTTATATATTTTAGAAAAAAATATTCTCCATTCTTTTTCAACAGAATTAGGGTTTACTAAAAATGTATCATATAAACTTTGAATATAAGTTTGATTATCTCCAGATAAATAAGAAGAGTTTAGCCAAGATGTTATCTTCGTATCTTTCATAATATTCTCTTAAAATTTCGTTTTTATAAAATTTTTATTTACATTATAAAAATATAATAAAATTATTTTTTATATTAAGTAATATGTTTTTAATTATATAACAGTTAAAAATTAAATAGGATTATTGGTATCAATAAATGTTATATCAAGATCATAATTATCTTTTAACCAATTGCCAAGTGCTATAATTCCATCTCTTTCACTAGCATGATGACCTATTGAGAAAAAGTGCAAAGAATTTTCTCTAGCAACATAAATTGTTTCTTCAGATACTTCTCCGGTTAAAAATGCATCTAAATTATAAAGATCAATTTTATTTATAAAATTTTGTCCTTTTCCACTACACCAAGCTATTTTAAAAATTTTAGAATTATATTTTGGCTTTTCATAGAAAGGGGTACGATTATATTTTTTCTTGATAATACTAGATAATTCTTCTCCTGATATACCATTATCAAATGTTCCCCATGGAACTAATGGCAAAAGATATCCTTGAATTTTAATATTTAATTTTTTTGCTATATGTGCATTATTTCCTAATTCTGTATGTGCATCTAATGGTAGATGCCAACTATACAAATTAATGTTATTACTGATAATAGTTTTTAATCTTTTTCTTTGCATATTTTTAATAATTTTTTCTGTGTTATTCCAAAAATAACCATGATGCACAATAATCGCAGTAGCATTTAATTTTACTGCTTGATCTAATAAATCTTGACATGCACTAACACCAGTAACTATTTTTTTTATATTTTTTAATCCTTCTATTTGTAATCCATTTGGAGCGTAATCTTGAAACATATGTGCGTTTAATTTTTTATTAATTATTTTTTCTAAATTAAAATTATTCATTTATAAATCACTTTTTTAAAGTAAAGATTTGGCTAGTTTAAAAACAGAAATAACGTTTTTTTTAGTTTTTTCATGATTAACTATTGGAATAGGATAATTAATTTTATTTCCTGTTCTTTGAGACCATAAATGGGGAGTAAAAATATCTGAATTTGGAATTGAACGTAATTCAGGAAGATATGTTTTGACAAAAATTCCTTCTTTATCGAATTTTTTTGCTTGATTTATGGGATTAAATATTTTAAAATATGGATTACTATTAATTCCAATAGAAGCTATCCATTGCCAATTTCCGTTATTTATAGCTAGATCTCCATCAATTAATTTTGATATAAAATATTTTTCTCCTTCTTTCCAATTTATTAAAAGATCTTTTACTAAAAAACTTGCAGTAATCATTCTAATACGATTATGCATCCATCCTAATTTATTTAATTGTCTCATACCAGCATCAACAATGGGATATCCAGTTTTCCCTTTTTGCCAAGCATTTAAATGTTCTTTGTTGTTATTCCATAATATTTTATTATCTAAATGAGATAGTGCTTTATTTTGACTTATTTCTGGATATCTAATTAATAAATATTTGTAAAACTCTCGCCATATTAACTCATTTAACCATAAACATTGATCTATTGTTTTTAGTTCATAATTTTTTTTTTTTAAAAGTAATGTTATACATTGACGAAAAGATAAAATTCCTATTGAAAAACTTGCGGATAAGAAACTAGTAGAATTTAAATTAGGGGAATGGTGTTCTGAATTATAATTTATTATTTTTTTATTTATAAAAAATAATAAATTATTTAAAGCACATTTTTCTCCAATAGGAAATAAACGTTCATCAATTTTTTCACGAGGATAAGTAAATTTTATAACGTTTTTTTCCATTTTTGAACATATTCTTATATTTGGTATAGGAAAAGATAGTGGTACTTGTTCTTGTATTTTTTTAATAATATTTTTTTTAAAGGAAGAAAAAATGTTATAAGGTTGTCCATTTTTTTTATGTATTTTATCAGGAGAAAATAATATTTCATCATGGAAAGCATAAGTAGAAATATTTTCTTTTTTAAGCATTTTTTTTATAAGATAGTCTCTTTTTCTTTCATTAAATTCATATTGATAATTATAAAAAATAGCATTTACTTTATGTTTTTTACAAAATATGATTAAAAATTTAATTGACGTTAAAAAATCTTCAGATTCGTAAAAATATAAAGGAATTCCTAATTGCATAATATTTTTTTTTAAAATTAATAAATTTTTATAAATATATTCAGATTTTTTAAAAGACATTAAGTGGGATTCCCACTGTTTAGGAGTAGCAATAAAAATAGATAACACATTTGCTTTCGTATTTTTACAAGCAGAGTACAATGCTGTATTATCATGGATTCGTAAATCATTACGAAACCACATAAGATGTACATTCATTTTTATTCCTTAACATTTTATATGTATTGAAAATCTATTATTGTATATATTTTAAAATATATAAAGATATTAATATACATTAGAAATTGTATTTGATATCGAATTTTTAGTTAAAATATATTTCTAATTCTTTATTTTTATGTTTATTTTATTATTGAAATACATGTAATTATTATAAAAAATATATAGATGTCAGTTTTTTGAAATTCAATAATATATTATATATTATTGATAATAAAAATTTAATTATATTTTACATATATTAATATTTATTGAAATCATAATAAAATTTTGATATACATAATTTATTTTATAAATATTGTTATCTAATAAAAGACTTTCTTTATCTGTTAATTTTAAAAAATTAAACATTTATTAGGTATATATCGTTATGTTAATAATTATTTTTTGTTAAAAAAATTAATTATTTTTTGGGTAAAAAAATGAAACCAATTGGCATATTTTTTGGAAGTGATACTGGTAATACAGAAAAAATTGCAAAATTAATTCACAAATATATAGGTTTAAAAAATGCTCAAATTTATGATATTTCTGAAACTAAAAAATCAGACATAGAATTTTTTGATATTTTAATTTTTGGGATACCAACATGGTATTATGGTGAAATACAATGTGATTGGGATAATTTTATGCCTATTTTAAAAGAAATTAATTTTGGGAAAAAAGTAGTTGCTTTATTTGGATGTGGAGATCAAGAAGATTATTCAGAATATTTTTGCGATGCAATAGGTATAATTTATAATATTGTAAGCAAAAGAGGAGCAAAAGTAATAGGAACATGGCCAAAAAAAGAATATAAATTTGAATCTTCTAAAGCTTTAAAAGATGCTAATAATTTTTATGGTATGATTATAGATGAAGATAGACAACCAGAAAAAAGTGAAAAAAGAGTAAAAATGTGGATTAAACAACTATATAGTGAATTATCATTCTATAATATTTAATAAGTAATATTATTAAAAAATAAAATAAAATTTATCATTTTGCATATTATTTTAAAAGACATTAAAAAAAATAAAAATTAATTTTATTTTTTTTAATGTGATATTAATCTTAGTTATTAAGATGCAATTAAAGCAACTAAATCTAAAACTTTGCTAGAATAACCACTTTCATTATCATACCAAGAAATTAGTTTAAAGAAATTATTATTCAAGGCTAATCCTGCTTTTGCATCAAAAATTGATGTTAACACTTCTCCGTTAAAATCTGTCGATACAACATCATCTTCTGTATAACCAATGATACCTTTCATTTCATTTTCTGAAGCATCTTTAATTATTTTGCAAATTTCTTCATAACTAGCTGATTTTTTTTGACGAATTGTTAAATCAACAACGGAAACGTTGGGTGTTGGAATTCGGAATGCAATTCCTGTTAATTTTCCATTTAGTTCAGGTAATACTTTACCTACTGCTATAGCTGCACCTGTTGAAGAAGGAATAATATTTTGTAAAGCACTTCTTCCTCCTCTCCAATCTTTATGAGAGGGACTATCTACTGTTTTTTGAGTAGCAGTAGTAGCATGAACTGTTGTCATTAATCCTTCAAGAATAGTGAATTTATCATTTATTATTTTAGCAAGTGGAGCTAGACAATTAGTAGTACATGATGCATTAGAAACAATTTTTTGACCAGCATATTTGTTAAAATTAGCACCTCTAACAAACATTGGAGTGTCATCTTTAGAAGGTCCTGTAATCACTACTTTTTTTGCACCAGCAATAATATGTTGGTAAGCACTTTCTTGAGTTAAGAAGATTCCTGTAGATTCTACAACAACATCAATTTTTAATGATTTCCACATCAATTTGGTGGGATTTTTTTCTGAAGAAAGATAAATGTTTTTATGATCTATTATTAAAAGGTTATCTTTCACTTCTATTTCTTTATGAAATCTTCCGTGAGTGGAATCATATTTCAACATATATCCGATATATTTTGGATCTAAAATATCATTAATAGCTACTATTTCAATATCGGAACGTAGTTGAGCCATACGAAATACTACTCTTCCTATACGTCCAAAACCGTTTATTCCTACTCTAATAGTCATATTGATTGCCAATTTTTATAAATTTTAGTTAATGTTATTTGATCAATAATTTTATATTTAAAATAAACTATTTAAAAAAATATGTTTATGTATATGTAATAAAGTTTTATGCAATTACTTAGTTTTATTTTAATAATGCAAACAATAAATATATTCAATTTACAATACTAGATGATATTTATATATACAATAATAAATAAAAATAAATCTATAAAATTAAAAGTTTGAAATATTTATCGTATAATAAAAAGCATTATATTTAATAAAAAAAATTTCGTACTTATATTACTCAGTTTTTATAAATTAAAATTTTTTATTAAAAATTTTTAATACATATAATTTTATATTTTATTTTTAATAAAGATCAAAAATAATTTTTATAATATTAATCTATTTTTTAATAAAAATGAATTGATATTTCAAATTTAAAAATTTTTATGTATATAAATAATTATTGGTTTTTAATAAACATAACAGTTCTACATCTAAAATAATAGTTAATAATAAATAATATTTAAAATATATTCATATTATTTTTAAATATAAATGTAACTTTTATATAAAAGAACTTAGTTAACTATAAACATATGAGAATAAAAAATTATGTCGGAACATATTATGTATTCATTACCGAAAAAAGCTGGAGAAAAAAAGATATTGGGTCAATTAACTAAATCGGCAATTTCTTTTGAATCTGCTAAAATTATTGAATGTTCAGATGATTTAGTAGTATTAATTACAAAAAATGTACAAGAATCACTAAAATTAAAAAAAGAAATACAATCATTTACAAAAAGAAAGATTCATATTTTTTTTGATTGGGAAACTTTACCATTTGATATTTTTTCTCCCAATCGAGATATTATTTCTTCTAGACTTTCTCTTTTATACAAATTACCTAAGTTACAAAAAACATTATTAATTATCTCTATAAATGCATTTTTACAAAAAGTCTGTCCTCATAAATATTTAAGTAACGAAGTATCAGTAATAAAAAAAAATATGCATATATCATATAATATGTTAATAAATATGTTAAAAGATAAAGGATATACATTAGTTAATCAAGTAATACAATATGGTGAATTTTCTGCTATAAATAATGTTATAGAATGTTTTTTTATAGGAAATAATTTACCATATAGATTATGTTTTTTAAATAATAAAATTTTTTCTATTAATAGTTTTGATATTAATACAAGAGAATTAATAAAGAATATAAAATCAATAACATTTATGCCTGCTCATGAATTTCCGATAAATCAAAATGGAAAAAATTTGTTTTTTTACCATTGGAAAAAAAATTTCCATACTGATCCAAAAAAAGATGTTATTTTTCAACAGGTTAAACAAGGTTTCTTTTCTTTAGGAATCGAATATTGGCAACCATTTTTTTTTAAAGATAAATTAGAAACAATTTTTGATTATTTACCTAAACATACGTTAATACTTTATTCGGAAAATATAAAGAAATATATCCTATTTTTTTGGAAAAAAATCAAAAAAAGATATTTTCACTTTTATAAAAATAAAGAACGGTTATTAATTCAACCTAATAAGCTTTGGATAGATTCAGATTTTTTTTTTCTTAATTTAAAAAAATGGCCACAAATTAAATTTAAAAAAAAAATAATATCGAAAAATATTCATAGTACTAATTTAAAATATTATTGTTTACCTGATATTTCTATTTCCGTAGATAATAATAAAAAAAATTACAAAAAATTAGCTAATTTTTTAAAATCATTTTTAGGTTCCATTATTTTTTTTACAAAAAATAAATCTAATTTACAAAAATTATCAGAATTATTAATAATTTTTAACATCAATATAAGAAAAATAAATACTTTAAATATACTAAAAAAAATAAAATGTTTAAAAAATAAAAAAAAATATTTCGGTGTAATTAATTTTTATGATCGTGGATTTATTGATGAAGATAGAAATATAGCGTTTATTTCTGAAAATGATATTAAAGTAAATTATCAAATTGATAATAATCAAGATTTAGATAAAAAAAACCATCTAGATATTACGATAAATAATTTATCTGATTTGAAAATAAACCAAATAATAGTACATTTTGAACATGGTATTGGCAGATATAAAGGATTAAAAACCATAGAACATGCAGGTGTTCAAGGTGAATATGTAATATTAGAATATGCTGAAAAAGTAAAGTTATATGTACCGGTTGCTTATTTACATTTGATCAGCCGATATACTGGTTTTTCAGAAAAAAATGTTACTTTACATAAATTAGGTGCTGATAATTGGAATAAAGTAAAAAGTAAAGCTATAAAAAAAATAAATGATACTGCTGCCATGTTATTAGATGTATATGCAAATAGAAAAGCTAAAAAAGGTTTTTCTTTTAAAATAAATATAGAACTATATGATCTTTTTTGTAATGATTTTCCATTTACGATTACTTCAGATCAAAAACAAGTAATAAATTCTGTTTTATACGATATGAGCAAACCAGTACCTATGGATAGATTAGTTTGTGGAGACGTTGGATTTGGTAAAACAGAAGTGGCGATGAGAGCTGCTTTTTTAGCAGTTTGCAATAATAAACAAGTAGTAGTACTAGTACCTACTACACTTTTAGCTCAACAACATTTTAATAATTTTAAAGAACGTTTTTTTAATTTTTCTTACAATATTATAATGTTATCTAGATTTTGTGATCCTAAAACATTATCTCTTGGTATAAGAGATGCACAAAATGGCAAGATAAATATTTTGATTGGTACTCATATAATTTTATTTAAAAAAATTAAGTTAAAAAACTTAGGTTTATTAATTGTAGATGAAGAACATAGATTTGGAGTTAGAGATAAAGAAAAAATTAAAGCTATGTGTTCAAATATAGATATATTAACATTAACTGCTACACCTATACCTCGTACATTAAATATGGCTATTAGTGGAATTCGAGATATGTCGGTTATCACAACTCCACCAGATAAAAGATTGACTGTAAAAACTTTTGTACGAGAATATGAAGATTCTCTTGTAAAAGAAGCAATTTTTAGAGAAATATTAAGAGGAGGACAAGTTTTTTATGTTTTTAATGAAGTAAAAAAAATTGATATTAAAGCTAAAAAAATTATAAAATTAGTTCCAGAAGCAAATGTAGCTGTTGCACATGGTCAAATGTGTATTCATGATTTAAAAAAAATTATGAACGATTTTTTTCAAAAAAAAATAAATGTATTAGTATGTACAACTATTATTGAAACAGGTATCGATATCCCTAACGCAAATACTATCATTATAGAACAAGCAGATTGTTTTGGTCTAGCTCAATTACATCAATTAAGAGGTAGAGTTGGTAGATCCTGTTATCAAGCATATGCGTGGTTTTTAATATCTGATTTTAAAAAAATTACATTAGATGCAAAAAAAAGACTTGATGCAATCATTTCTCTTAAAGATTTTGGTTCAGGTTTGACGTTAGCTATGCAAGATCTTGATATCAGAGGAGTTGGAGAAATATTAGGTGATGATCAAAGTGGACATGTTAAAAATATTGGTTTTTCTTTGTATACAGAATTGTTACAACATGCTGTAAAAAATATAAAAAATAAAAAACAATTATCGTTAGAAGATACTATAAAAAATCAACCTGAAGTAGAATTGCATATTTCAGCATTAATTCCTGCTGAATATATTTCTAACATCAATTTTCGGCTTTCTTATTATAAAAAAATGGCAGTAGTAAAAAATATACAAGAATTAATAGATATAGAACATGAATTAGAACATAAATTCGGATCTATTCCTCATGAAACAAAAAATTTAGTTATTTTATCCAAAATCAAATTAATAGCAAAAAAAATAGGAATTCAACGTGTTGAATCTAATAAAACAAAAAGTATTATCTGTTTTTTCGAGAAAAATATAATTGACACTGTATTTTTATTGAAAATATTAGAAAAAGAATTAAAACAGTGGAAATTTGAAAAACCTTATCGTTTGATATTTAAATATAAATTTCATTCCTGTTATCTTAGAATAAAATGGATATTGAATTTTATAGAAAAATTGGATTTAATTAAATAATTTTATTTATAAAATCGGTATATTTTTCTAATTGAGAAATATCAAAAACATATTTTCACAAAGTTAAAGTAAAAATTTTAATGAATGATTAAAAAATATTGTTCAATATATGAAACTAATTACTAAATTAATGAACATCTTTTCTAAAAAAATATTAATGTTAATTAATAACATTTTTATTTTATATAACATATAAAATATGATTTATATAGTATAATAAATTATATTTTATGTAAATATATTTAATTGGTGACATATAAAATTATAGAAAAAATCATATTAAATTAATATAAAACATAGAGGATTTATGAAAACCATTATTTATATTTCTGCTCCAGGAAATAATCAAATACAAGTATTAAAAATTAATAAAGATTTTAATTTAAAAATTATTCAAACATTAAATGTTAATGGAGAAGTTCAACCAATTTTTGTGTCTGAAAATCTCCTCTATGTAGGTATTCGACCTAAATTTCAAGTAATTACATATAGTATTAAATATGATGGTACATTAGAAAAAATTGGAGAATCTCCTATTCCAGGTAGTCCGAATTATTTATCTATAGATAAAAAAAAACGTTTTTTATTTTGTGCTTCTTATGGTAAGGGATGTCTTAGTGTCAGTCCAATAAATAAATTAGGAATTCCTCAAGAGCCAATACAAATATTTAATAATATTGAAGGTTGTCATTATTGTAATACTGATTTTGAAAATAAAATTTTATATGTCACAGCTCTTAAAAAAAATTGTATTTATCTTTATGATTTAACATGTAAAAATTTACCGTTACATAGAAAATCATATGTATTAAAAACACATTCAGACTCTGGACCTAGGCATATGGATTTTCATCCGAAAAAAAAATATATTTATAGTATTAACGAATTAAACGGTACAATTGATGTATGGGAAATAAGAGAAAATGAAAAACCAATAATATTTCTTCAAAATGTTAGTTTATTACAAAGAGAAGATAACTACGTACCTTGGGCCTCTGATATTCATGTACATCCTTCTGGATCTTATTTATATGCATGTGATCGTTCTTCTAGTCTTTTATTTATATTTGAAATTAATAAAAATAATAATAAATTAAAAAAAATCAGTAGTTTACCTACAGAAAAACAACCAAGATCGTTCGCTATTAGTTCAAATGGTCAATACTTGGTTGTTGCAGGGGAAATTTCAAATAGCATTACATTATATGAAATATCAAATAATTCTTTCTATTTACAAGAGAGGGGGAAAATATCTGTAGCTAAAAGACCAGTTTGGGTACATATACACCAATTTTAAAATATAAATATTTAATAAATGAAAAATTGATCATTATCCAATGCTTTTGAAATAGTATCAATAAGTTGTTTAAGTGAAAGACTATCTATTATATAAGGAGGTATCAAATATATCAATTTATTGAATGGTCTTATCCAGACTCCATTTTGAATAAAGAAAAATTGAATTTTTTTTATATTAATTTTATAAAAACATTCAACAACACCAATTGCACCTAATACACGAACATCTAATACTTTGGGATGTTTTTGTAACGGTAATAAATTAATTTTTAATATTGATTCAATTTTTAATACTTGATTTTTCCATTTTTTTTCTTGTAATATTGCAATATTTTCACTAGCAACTGCGCATGCTAAAGGATTACCCATAAAAGTAGGACCATGCATAAAGCAATTAGCTTTACTATTACTGATAATATGTGCTATTTTTTTTGTTGTAATAGTAGCTGATAAACTGATCATACCACCAGTAAGAGCTTTTCCTATACACAGAATATCAGGAACAATATCAGCATGTTTATAAGCAAACAATTTTCCTGTACGTCCAAATCCTGTGGCAATTTCATCTATAATTAATGGAATTTTATAATAATTACATAAATATCTAACTTTTTTTAAATATTTAGGATGGTAAAATTTCATACCACCAGCTCCTTGCACTATTGGTTCCATAATTACAGCTGCAATATTTTTTCTATTTTTCTCAATTAATTTGCTGAAAGAATATATATCTTTTTCATCCCAAACTTCTCCAAAATTACATTTAGGCGCATTCGCAAATAAATGTGATGGCAATAAATAATTATATAAACTATGAATGGAATTAGTAGGATCAGAAACAGACATAGCGAAAAAAGTATCACCATGATATCCATTTCGAATTGTTAAAAATGTACACCTTTTTTCGCCTAATGCTTGCCAATATTGTAACGACATTTTCATTGCAACTTCGATAGCTACAGAACCTGAATCACATAAAAAAATACATTCTAATTTTTTTGGTGTAATTTCAATTAATTTTCGACATAATAAAATAGCTGCAGGATGTGTAATACCACCAAACATCACATGAGACATATTTTTAATTTGGTTTTTTAATGATTTATTTAATCTAGGATTATTATATCCATGTATAGCAGACCACCAAGAAGACATTCCATCTATTATTGTTTTTCCATTATTTAACTTTAGATAGACTCCTTTAGCTGATATAATGGGATAACAAGGTATCGGATTATTCATAGAACTATAAGGATGCCAAATATGTTTCAAATCAAAATATAA